>JBIKYW010000570.1:0-2567 GCA_044355055.1 Planctomycetota bacterium
GTCGCGGGGTAAGGTCCCGCAGGTAGTCCGCCCTGAGGCTCGAACACCGTGAAGACGTGCGGAGCCCCGTTCTTCGCGGCGTTGGCGAGGATCGGCACGTCGGGGCGTCCGGCCGCGGGGTTGTCGTCGCCGTCCGACCAGAGCGCGAAGGTCTTGAACGGATAGCCCAGCGAGGTCTGGCCCGAGAGCTGGAGGTGGCACCCGACGGGCTCGTTGACTGGGTCGTAGCTGATGGGCACGGGTCCGCTGGTGAGGTTGGCTGCACTCACCGCGGTCGAGCCGTTCGCGACGACGGCGAAGTAGGCGGCCGACGCTGCGTGGGGCGTGAAGACGAACAAGCCCTCGTTGGCCGCGAGCGTGTAGGTGCCGCCGTTGGCCGTGGGCACTCGCCAGCGCGCCGTCGGACTCACGAGCTTCAGTCGCTCGCCGTTCCATTCCGGCTCGAACACACGTCCGGCCAGCACGCCTTGAGCGGTCGAAGTGATCGGGGCGGAAGACCGGTACACATCGTAGGTGAGCGGGTTCACCGACGCCGTCTGCCACACGACGAACACTTGGCCCTTGGCGGACCACGCGCGCACGTTGGACTGGGCTGCCGCCAGCGAGCTCAGGGCGGAGCATGCTGCGAATGCGACGCCGAGCCGTGCGAGTTGTGCCGGGAGGAGTCGCCGTTCCATCGCTCTCCACAGGTGCGGCTGAATCATGTCTCAGCTGGTATCGAGGGCCTATCGAGGCGACGCGGGGGGCGAATCACCTCACGTGCGCTCAACCCAATCTTGGCCGACAGGTTTTGATTTTGGGCCGAAAAATGGACTCGCGCGACCCGGGAAAGCACCGCGGGCCGCCCGGGCGAGTGCGCCGGACGGCCCGCGAAGGGTGGGGAGCAGAGGCGGCGACTACTTCTTGTCGCTCTTCTCTTCTTCGGGCATGTCGCTCACGAGCGCGTCGGTCGTGAGCAGGAGGCTCGCGACGGAGGCGGCGTTTTGAAGCGCGGTGCGCGTCACCTTGGCCGGGTCGATGACGCCCGAGGCGACCATGTCTTCGTAGCTGTCGGTCGCGGCGTTGTAGCCCCAGTTGGGGTTCTTCTTGCCGCGCACGTTCTGCACGATGACCGCGCCGTCCTGGCCAGCGTTGGCCGAGATCTGGCGCATGGGCGCTTCGAGGGCGCGGCGGATGATCATCGCGCCGACGCGCTCGTCGCCCTCGAGCGAGAGCTTCTCGACCACGTCGATGCAGTTGATGAGCGCGACACCGCCGCCGGGGACGATGCCTTCCTCGACTGCAGCGCGCGTGGCGTGGAGCGCGTCCTCGACGCGCGCCTTCTTCTCCTTCATCTCCGCTTCGGTCGCCGCGCCGACGTTGATCTGCGCGACGCCGCCCGAGAGCTTGGCGAGACGCTCTTGGAGCTTCTCCTTGTCGTAGTCGCTCTTGGTGGTCTCGATCTCGGCGCGGATCTGAGCGATGCGGCCTTGGATCGCATCCTTCGAGCCCGAGCCCTCGACGATCGTGGTGTTTTCCTTCTCGATCACGACCTTGCGGGCCGTGCCGAGGTCCTTCAGCGTGACGCTCTCGAGCGTCGTGCCGGTGGCTTCCATGATCGGGTTCGCGTGGGTCAGGATCGCAAGGTCCTCGAGCATCGCCTTGCGGCGATCGCCGAAGCCCGGCGCCTTGACGGCGACGCACTGGAAGGAGCCGCGCAGGCGGTTCACGACGAGCGTCGCGAGCGCCTCGCCCTCGACGTCCTCGGCGATGATCACCAGCGGGCGACCCGACTGGGCGACCTGCTCGAGCAGCGGGATCAGCTCCTTGATGGAGGTGAGCTTCTTCTCGTAGACGAGGATGTAGGGCTTCTCGAACTCGGTCGTCATGGACTTCGTGTTGGTCACGAAGTGCGGCGAGATGTAGCCCTTGTCGAACTGCATCCCCTCGACCCACTGGACCTCGGTCTTGAGGCTCTTGCCTTCCTCGACGGTGATGACGCCGTCGCGGCCGACCTTCTCCATGGCCTCGGCGATCATGTCGCCGATTTCTTTGTCGTTGTTGGCGGCGACGGTGCCGACCTGCGCGACGTCCTTGGAGCCCGAGACCTTGTTCGAGATCTTCTTCAGGTGTGCGACGCAGGCGTCGACGGCCTTGTCGATGCCGCGCTTGAGCGCGACCGGGTTGGCGCCGGCGGTGACGTTCTTGAGGCCTTCCTCGAAGATCGCCTCGGCGAGCACGGTCGCGGTCGTGGTGCCGTCGCCGGCGAGGTCGCTCGTCTTCGAGGCGACTTCCTTCACGAGCTGCGCGCCCATGTTCTCGTAGGGGTTCTCGAGCTCGATCTCCTTCGAGACGGTGACGCCGTCCTTGGTGACGGTGGGCGAGCCGAAGGACTTCTGGATGATCACGTTGCGGCCGCGGGGGCCGAGGGTGACCTTGACGGCGCGGGCGAGGCGGCGCACACCGTTGCGGATGTGCTCGCGTGCCTCGGCGTCGTAGGTGATTTGCTTGGCGGTCATGGGTGGATCTCTCCGGTGAGGGGTGGGGACCGGATCAGCCTTCGATCACGCCGAGGATGTCTTCCTCGC
>JBIKYW010000571.1:0-2563 GCA_044355055.1 Planctomycetota bacterium
GTGGCGGCGCCGAGCGCGAGCGCGACGAGCTTGATCGCGAGCACGCTCTCTCCGAGCGCGTAAAACGCGAGCGCATCGAGAGCGCTGACGACGAATCCGCCCCCTTCGTAGGGGTGATAGGGCAGCAAGTGCGTCGGAATGGGCACTCCGTCGAGCAGCGCCTTGCCCGCGGCAGCCTTCTCGAGCTCCTCCCCGTACACGAAGACGTCGCAGAACGAGGCGACGAGCAAGAGGCGCAGCGCGCCGTAGGCGAGGACCCAGACGAGCCACTCCCAACGCTGGCCCAGCGGCCCCTTTCGAACGGATTCCATCGCGGGAATCGACGGTAGCACCGAAGCGGCCGCATTTCGACGCACGCTTCGCGGAGCCGCGAGTTGAAGGTCCGGAGCGCTTCCGCGAAGCTCCTTCGATGTTGCCCGACGGTTCCGAGCCCTCGTCGCGCCCGACGACTGCGGCCCACGGTCCCCTGCTCGTGCTCGCGAGTACGCTGCTCGCGCTCGTCGCGTGGCTGCCGTCCTTGCGGCTTCGGGACTGGGCCTACGACGACCTCGAAGTTCTTGAGGGCAATCCCGTGGTCCAAGGCGACCTCGGGCCCCTCGCGGCCTTCGAGCGGGACTACTGGGCGCATCTCGGCGCCGCTGGGCACTACCGCCCGCTCGCAGCCCTGTCCCTCCGAGCCGATCTCGCGCTTCACGGCATGGAGCCGAGTGCCTTCCACCGCACCAACGCGTTCCTCCACGCCGCGGTCGTCCTGCTCTGCGGCCTGTGTTTCGTGCTGCTCGGAGTGCACGCCCCGACGCGGCCTTTCCCATGGATCGGGCTCTCGCTCTTCGCGGTTCATCCCGCGCTGGCGGACTCCGTGGCTTGGATCTCGGGGCGGACTTCGATGCTGAGCGCGCTGGGAGGGCTGCTCGGGGCGCTCGCGGTCTTGATCGCAACGGTCCCGTGGCGCGACGACTCGTTGGCGCGCGCCGCGCGGGTCGGAGCGGGCTCCGCGATCGGAATGCTCTTGGCTCTGCTCTGCAAGGAGGACGGGGTGATCTTTGCAGCCCTCTTTCTTGGACTCGGGTGGCTGCACTCGCGCCGCGCCGCGGTGGGATCGGCCTGCGGAGTCGCAGTCGGAGTCGGCGTCTATCTCGCGCTGCGAGCGCATGTGTATGGCTCGCCGTGGCCGCTCGCACCGCACGCCCCACTCGAAGCTGCGTCCTTGTGGGAGCGAAGTCTCGTCGGCGGCCGGGCTCTGCTGGAAGCTGCTCGCCTCACCGTGCTTCCGCTCGACTATCCGTTGATCTACGAGCGTTGGTCGAGCTTCCGCGACGTCGAGCCGTGGATTGCGGGGCTCGGCTGGGGCACGTGGGCCGTCTGCGCTGTCCTCGGTCTGCGTGCGCTGCGCGCGAGCTCGTCGCGGATCGCCGGAGGCTCCGCCCTGCTCGCGTGTGCTAGCTTCCTCCCGCTCGTGCAGTTGATTCCCGCCGGGGTGCTCTTCGCTCCGCGTTTTCTCTATCTGCCGCTCTTGTTCGGCGCGTTCGCCTTCGACTCATGCTTGCGCCGCGGGCTCGGCGGATACGTTCGCTCCGTCGCGCCGGTCTTGATCGCTCTCGGAGTGGCTGGCGCGTGGCAACGGACTTCGGTCTACGCTTCGAAGACGAGCTTCTACGAAGAGCAGCTTCGTCACGTGCCCGACGATGCGCCCGCCTACAACGAGCTCGCGCTGGCGAGCGAGGCTCGCGGGGAAGTCGATGCGGCTCGACGTCATTGGCAGCGCGCGATCGAGCTCGATCCGACGTACGGCCGACCTTGGTCGAACTTGGGTCGCCTGGCTCTCGCCGAGGGCGACCTCGAGCGAGCCGAGCGTTGCCTTCGACGCGCTGCAGAGCTCGGGCGAGGAAATGCGATCGCCCACGCCAATCTCGGCGCGCTCTTGCTGAAGCGCGAGCGACCCTTGGAGGCTCTGGCTTCCTTCGAACGTGCCACTCGACTGGCGCCGGGGATGGGCGGGGCGTGGCGCGGTGCGGCAAAGGCGAATCTCGCGCTCGAGCGGTATGCCGAGGCAGCGGAGTCGCTCCGACGAGCACGGTCCGCTGGCGTGCAAGAGGACGCCGACTTGCTTAGCCTTGAGTTCCGTGTCGAGGCGGGAGCCTCTGCGGGTCACTGAGCCATGCGCGCGTCGAATCCCATGTTCCTCCTCGTCATCCTCCCGCTCGCGGCTTGCTCCGATTCCGCGCGTCCAAGCCCAGAGCCCCAAGCTGCGTCGCAGCCGCCCGACGGTGCCGCGCTGTATCGCAGCAAGAACTGCCTCACGTGCCACGGTGCCGACCGCGCGGGGACTCTGCTGGCGCCGAGTCTGCTCGACATTTCCGCTCACTGGGCTGCCGAGGATCTCGCGAGCTTCTTGCGCGAACCCAAGCCGTGGATTGCCAAGAATGAGCGCCTAGCGGCAGCTGCGGCGAGCTATCGCTCCCCCATGCCGCCCACGTTCGGCACCGACGCCGAACGTCTCGCGCTGGCGCAGTGGCTGCTCGCTCAGCCCTGAGGGCGACGTAGGAAACGAGCGCGCGGAACG
>JBIKYW010000572.1:0-2558 GCA_044355055.1 Planctomycetota bacterium
AGCGATGCTCGCCGAGCCACGTGCGCGCGAGGTAGAGCGCCGCGAAGTCCGGATGGCCGCGGAAGACCTCGATGCCGTGCCCCATCGAGATCGCGGTGGCACGCGTCGACTTCTCGATCACGTCGAACGTGAGACCGGAGAGTGCGCGCGGCATGGGGCGCGAAGCGAGCGACGCCTCGCCTTGCGGAAGCCCGCCGAGCGCGGACAAGAGGCGCTGCTTTCCGGCGGCCGGGAGATCGCCCGCGATACCGACGACGAGGTGCGCCTGCGTGAAGTGCGTCGCCGCGAAACGCTTGCATTCGTCGAGCGTGATCGAGTCGATGCCCGCCACCGTCCCCTGCGCGGGATGGCCGTAGCCCGTACCGGCGAAGAGCGAGGCCTGTAGCGCTTCCTTGCCGAGCTCCTCGTCGTTGTTCGTGCGCAGGTCCTGCACCAGTGCATTGCGCACCTGCTGCTGAATGCGCGCGAAGTCCTCCTCGCGCCAGCCCGGCGTCAGGAGCTGCGGGAGCACCATGTCGAAGTAACGCTCGAGGTTGTCGGCATGGATCGAGCCGTTGAACGTCGTCATCTCGCGATCGACGAAGGCGCCAAAGCTGCCAGCGATCGGAAACAGCGCTTCCTCGATCTCCTCGATCTTGCGCTCGGCGCTGCCGCCGCCCGCCATGAGCGCCGCGGTGAGCGCGGCGAGACCTTCCTTGCCCGCGGGATCGTCGGCGGATCCGGTGACGAACTGCAGCTTGAACGTGAGCTGACGGCTGGGGTTCGCGAGCTCGACGACCTTGGCCTTCGTCGCGAGCGGTGCGCTCGGAGCGAGCGCGGCGAGCGAGGGCGCCTTGTCGATTCCAGCGGGCATGTCGCCGTTGCAGAGCGTCGCGACGACCAGACGGTTGTCGCGGAAGTAGCGCTCGCCCGCAGCCTGCGCATCGGCAGGCGTCACTGCGTCGTACAAGCGGAAGAGGTTGTTGAACGTGTCGAACGAGCGCCGGAAGCGCACGAAGCGCGCGAGGATCGAACCCACCGCCTCGGTGTTGTCGAGCGCGCGCGACGTGCCATAGCGGTTGTTGGCCTTGGCTGCGGCAAGGCGAGTCGGATCGACGCTCGCGCTGCGCGCTCGCGCGCAGGTCGCGAGGATCTGATCGCGGACGTAGAGCGCATCCTTCGCATCCCGCAGTTGGGCCGAGATCTGCGTCAATGACGAGTCCACCGAGCCCGGGACGTAGTACGAGAGCTCGTCGACCTTCTGCTCCTCGAGGACCAGCTTGCGGTAGAGCTCGGAAGTCCCACCGAAGTAGAGCTCGCACAAGAGATCCAGCGCGACTTGGTCCTTCTCCGACTCGCTGAAGCGCGGGCCGTGGAACGCGACCGTGACGAGCGGCGCCGTCGGCGAAGGCCAAGGAACGTGCGTGTACTTCGGGCCTTGGGGCTCTGGTTCCTGCGGGATCTCCACCTTGAAGCTGCCGGGCTTCCACGAGCCAAAGTGCTTCTCGACGAGCGGGATCGCGGTGGCGGGATCGACGTCTCCGACGAGCATCACCGCCGCGTACTCGGGGCGGTACCAGCGATCGAAGAACACCTTGGCGTACTCGCCCTGCTCCGGCATTGCTTGGATGTCGGCGAGAAAGCCCATCGTGGTGTGCTTGTACGTGTGCGTCGTGTACGCCGCGTCGCACAGCACCTCGTCGAGCTTCACGGCGGGGTTGGCGAAGTTCTTGTTGTACTCGCCGAGCACCGCGCGCGCCTCGGTGCGGAACTGCTCGTCGGTGTACTTGAGGCGCTGGAAGCGATCGCCCTCGATCTCGAGGATCCGGTCGAGATCCTCCTTGGCGAACGTGATGTGGTAGTTCGTGTAATCGTCGGTCGTGTACGCGTTCTGGCGGGCGCCTGCGCGCGTGATGATCGCCTCGTAGTCGGCGGGCGGGAACTTGTCCGTGCCGCGGAACATCATGTGCTCGAAGAAGTGCGCGAAGCCGGTCTTGCCCGGCTCGACCTCGTTGCGCGATCCCGTCTGGACGGGGATCTGCAGGCTGACGAGGTTCGGCATGCCCGTCGGCACGATGATGACCCGCAGGCCGTTTCCGAGCGTCGTCTCCGTGGCCTTGTAGGGCAGGATGTCGTTGCCTTCCGCGGCGGGCTTCGCCGCGGTCGCAGCCGGAGCTTCGCTGGACTTCGTCATGGGGACCTTGGGCTGGGATTCGACCTCGGCGTACACGACACACGAGGAGAGGAGGAGCGTGAGACCGAGGACGGCGAGAGTGCGCATGGACGGTTCCCTTGGGGGCCTTTCGGGCGGCGGATTGTAGCGGCTGCGAGCGGGGCGTTCAGCGCGGGCGCGCGAGTGCGTAGCATGGGGCCACGATGGAGCGCGGAGGACGGCGACGTTGGCTGGGACTCATGCTTTGCATCGCGCTCCTCGCGGTCGTCGTGCGCGAGACCTGCGATCTACGCCACGCTCGCGTGCAGGGAGCCCCCGAGCAGGGATGGTTCACGCTCGATCCTGACTCGCTCTACCACATGCGTCGCGTCGAGCGCGCCCTCGACGAAGGACTGCCTCCGGCAGA
>JBIKYW010000573.1:0-2554 GCA_044355055.1 Planctomycetota bacterium
GCTCGCCCTGCGGCGAAAGCTCCTTTTCCGCGACGAGCGCGTCGGTGAGGTCGAGCAGCGGAAACTGCGAGCGCGCGGCGACGTGCGACGCGAGCTGCTCGCGGCGCGACGGCCCCACCTTGTCGAAACGCTCGGGGAAATACTCAGGGTAGATCGACTCCTTGTTCGGCGCGATCGCGAACAGGTACTTCACTCCGCGCTGCGCGCACCACGCGCGGCGATCCTCGAGCACGCTCTCCCACAGCGCGAGCTCCTCCGCGCTCAAGGGATCCGCACCGCGCCACACGTCGACCGCGCGATCGCGCGTCGTGAACATCCACGTATCGGGACCGACGACGATCTCGCTGGTCGGCGAGGTGTGAAAGAGCTCGAGCTTGAGTTGGTTGTGAGCACGGATCCAAGTGCTGCGTCCGCCGAAGTGGTCACGAAACCACGCGTCGAAGCCGCTCGGCCACGCCTCGAGCGACGCGAGGCTCTTCGGCGGCTCCGGCAGCTTGGCCGGACGACGAAACTCTCGCTCGATCGAGACCGCGGGGGCCGGCGCGAGCCATGTCCACAGGCCGGGCAACGTGCAGAAGAGCACGAAGGCGAGCGCGAGCATGCGGTCGCACGCTCGATTCCAGCCGCTCTGGTGTGCGTGGGCTGCCATCAGAAGCGGAAATAGATGAAGGGGTTGAACGTGCCGGCCGAGAGCATCGCCGTTGAGAGGGCGAGCAGCAGCAAGGGGAGGACTGCGCCTGCGAGCGCGAACGCGCGCTCCACTCCGTCTTGGCTTGCGCGCCGCGCGCGCCAGCGCTGCAGTTCGCGCAGCCACGGAGTCGAGCCGAGTGCGGCGGCAGCCAGCGCTGTCAAGAGCAAGGCATCGAGATACAAACCGGCGTGCACCGCGCGGCCATCGCCCGTGCCCAATCCATACATCGCACGCAGGAAGCCTTGCGCATGCTCCAACGAACTCGCGTTGAAGAGCACCCAGCCGCTGACCACGACGACGAAGGTCGTGGGCCAAGTGAGCCAGCTCGAGCGCTCGCGCGAAGGACCGCGGACAACTCGCTCGGCCACCAAGAAAAACCCGTGGAAGAGGCCCCATGCGACGAAGTTCCACGCCGCGCCGTGCCACAGGCCGCACAGGAAGAACACCGCGACGAGGTTGAAGTACGTGCGCGCCGGTCCGTGGCGGTTGCCGCCGAGCGGAATGTAGAGATAGTCGCGGAACCACGACGACAGAGAGATGTGCCAGCGCCGCCAGAACTCCGTCACGCTGCGCGCGATGTAGGGATAGTCGAAGTTCTCGAGGAACTCGAAGCCGAGCATGCGCCCGAGCCCGATCGCCATGTCGCTGTAGCCCGAGAAATCGAAGTAGATCTGCGCCGTGTAGCACAGAGCGCCGAGCCATGCCGTTCCGGCGTCCAAGGTCGCCGTGTCGAGCGCGAAGATCTTGTCCGCGGTCTCCGCGCAGACGTTGGCGATGAGCATCTTCTTTGCGAGGCCCACGGCGAAGCGGCGCACGCCGGACGAGAACTTCGCGATCGACAGCGTGCGCTCGACGAGCTGCACGGCGACGTCGCGATAGCGCACGATCGGGCCCGCGATGAGCTGCGGGAAGAGCGCGATGTAGAGCCCGAAGTCGAGCGGGTTGCGCTGCGCGCGGCCCTCGCCTCGGCGCACGTCGATCACATACGACAGGGCTTGGAACGTGAAGAACGAGATGCCGATCGGGAGCTCGATCTCACCGCGGGCGAACTCTGGGCGCGCGAAGCCGAGCGCTTCGACGTTGTCCCAAAGAAAGCTCCAGTACTTGAAGAAGCCGAGCAGACCGAGGTTGAACGCGAGCGCCACGGCGACCGGGAGCCCAGCGCGCCCCGAACGCGCCTCGACCCACAGCGCGAGCGCCCAGTTGACCGCGATCGACGCGAGCATCACGAGCGCGACGCGCGGCTCGCCCCACGCGTAGAAAACGAGGCTGGCTGCGAACAACGCGCCATTCCGCAGACCTCGCGGCAGCGCCAGAGCCAGCGCCAACGCGAGCGGCAGGAACAGGAACAGGAACGTCGGGGAGTCGAACAGCATGGCGAGCCGCGCTCGGCCGCGCTCCCTACGCGAGCGCCACGCAGTCGATCTCGACCAGCGCGCCCTTGGGGAGTCCCGCCACGGCGACGGTCGCTCGCGCGGGCGCGGCGCCCTGCGGGAAATGCTTGGCGTAGACCTCGTTCATCGCCGCGAAGTGATCCATGGTCGTCAGGTAGACGTTGCACTTCACCACACGCGAGAGATCGCTGCCCGCCGCGGCGAGCACCGCCGAGAGATTGCGCAGCACCCGCTCGGTCTGCGCCGCGACATCCCCGCCTAGGAACGCGCCGCTCGCGGGGTCGAGGGCGACCTGACCGGAGCAGTGAACGAACCCTCCCGCGATCACGGCCTGACTGTAGGGCCCGATCGCCTTGGGGGCGCCTTCGGTCGCGACGATGCGTCGATCGCTCATGGGAGGCTCGCTAGCGGTGGCCTAGGGCGGCGGCGCGGCGCGCGCCCCGGGGGCGGGGGCCCCCCACCGGGGCGC
>JBIKYW010000574.1:0-2553 GCA_044355055.1 Planctomycetota bacterium
CTCGCCGGGACGCTGGTCCCTGCTCGAGCGCGACGGTCGCCCCGCGTCGGAGCCCGAGCGACTCGCATGGGCGTTGCTCGCCCGCTACGGCGTGGTCTTCCGCGCGCTACTCGAACGTGAGCGCGCTCCCGTTCCGTGGCGCGAACTGGTACGGGCTCTGCGCGCGCTCGAGCTCCGCGGCGACGTGCGCGGAGGGCGCTTCGTCGAGCGCTTCTCCGGCGAGCAATACGCCTTGCCCGAGGCCATTCCGCTCTTGCGCAGGCTGCGGCGCGAGGGCGTTTCCGGGGTGGCTTCGGTCCCCGACAGCGACCCGCTGTGGCTGCCACAGCTCTCGCCGCAGCCGACTACTTCGTCAGCTTGAAGCGCGGATGCTCGACGTGCTGCGCGTCGAGTTGGTGTGCGAGTTCTGCTGCGAGATCGGGCCGCTCCCCCGCGAGGTCGCAAGCTTCTTGCGGATCCTGCGCGAGGTCATAGAGCTCCACGCGTTGATTCCCCTTCTTGAGCTCGCGCCGCACGGCCTTCCAGTCGCCGAGGCGAAGCGCCTGCTGCCCACCGTAGCCCGCGAGCTCCCAGTACAAGGGCGTGACCCGCGGACCGACGTCCTCGCCAAGAAGCACGGGCGCGAAGCTCTCACCGTCCGTCAGCTCCGCTCGCGCCGCACCGCAGAGTTCCGCGACGGTCGCGAACACGTCGCAAAACGCGGCCGGTCGCGTCACGACCGAGCCCGCGTCGATGCGCTCGCCCCAGCGCGCCACGAGCGGCACTCGCAGCCCCCCTTCGTACACGCTGCCCTTGAAGCCCCGCAGTCCCGCCGTGCTCTCGAAAAATACCGAGTCGGAGCCGCCCAGCCGATCGTAGGTGGGACCATTGTCGCTCGTGAAGAGGATCAGCGTGTCGTCCCCCAAGTCGAGGTCGTGGAGCAGATCCACGATGCGTCCGACGTCGCGATCCATGCGGGTCACCATCGCCGCATAGGCCGCCCGCGGCGTCGGGTGCGCGCGATACCCCTTCTTCCCGTCGTAGGGCGGGTCGTCCCACTGCCCTACGTATTCCGCGAGCGAGTCGTCGGGAACTTGCAGGGCGAGGTGCGGGATCGTGAACGGAACGTACAGGAAGAACGGGCGCTCGCGATTCGCGCGCACGAAGTCGAGTGCGGCCTCGGCGATCCGATCGTGGGCGTACGTCGCACCGTCGAGCTCGACGCGCTCGCGATTGCGCCAGAGGTGATCGGGGTAGAAGTTGTGGGCTTGCCGCTGGCAGATGTAGCCAAAGAACTCCTCGAATCCCTGCGCGTTGGGATGCCCCTCGGTCTCGGGCGCCGACAGCCCCCACTTGCCGAAACAGCCCGTCACATAGCCACGCTCCGAGAGCACTTCCGCGAGCGTCACTTCGCTAGCGGGGAGGTCCATCTGACCCTCGGGCTGCACCTCGAAGTTGTCGCGCACGGCGCCGTGACCGTTGTGCTTGCCCGTCAACAGCACGCAGCGACTCGGCGCGCACACGGGGGCGCCCGCGTAGAACTGTGTGAAGCGCGCGCCCTCTGCTGCGAGGACATCGATGCGCGGAGTTCGGATCTTCGTCTGGCCATAACAGCCGAGCTCACCCCAGCCGAGATCGTCGGCCACGATCAGCACCACGTTGGGCGGGCGCGGCACGGGCTGCGCGGAGCGACAGCCGAGCACGAGCAGCATTCCCGCGAGGATCGAAGCCTGATGTCGCACGAGCGCGCACGATGCAGGCGCACTGCGGACAGCGCAAGGCGCACGCCGCGGATGGCGTCGCAACGCGGACCGGTACTCTCGGCGGAGGGTCTCGCTGAGAACCCACCCGGATGCTGAGCGCGAGCTCGAAAGCTCGCCGCGCGCCTCAGGCCGTCAGTTGACGCGGAAACTCCGCGAGCTCGAGCGCGATCTCCTCGGGACCGGCTCCGACGGCGTCGGCGATCGCGGCCACGCGCGCGTGCCAGCGGGGGTGCGTGAGCCAGAAAGAGCCGTCGATGCGCAGCACCGCGCCGAGCAGGTCGCCCGGGTAGTCCTCGCCCGCGACGAGCGGCGACTTCGCCAGCATGTCGAGCGCGCGCGGAACGACGAGGTCGAGCGACATGCGCTGGCCGATCAGGGCGCCGAGGTCGCCGGCCGAGAGGGCGCCGAGCGGCACGCTCCGCAGGGCGGCGCAGCGCTTGCCGATCGGCGTGCGACCGGCGGGTGCGAGAGCGGAGCCCTCGATCTGTTCGAGCGAGCGGGTGAGGTTGGGATCGATCGTGGTGCGTTCCATGGGCATGCGGACGTCGCGTGCCACCAGCGGAACGCTTCGAACGGTCGCGGAACTTAGCCCCCGGAGAGTCCCAAGCCTCTAGAGAACTTGCATTTTCATCGCGCGCGTGCGCGCCCTACCCGCCGAGGGGCCATCCCGAGCGCGCAGCAGCTACAGCGGGAACGCACCGTCGCCCTTTTGGGCGTGGCCGAGCCGCTCGGCGACAGAAATGAAGCGGTTATACTGCTTGCGCAGGTGCCGCGGCACCTCGGCGTAGACGTCCTCGACCAGCGTCTTGAG
>JBIKYW010000110.1:0-8609 GCA_044355055.1 Planctomycetota bacterium
CCTACGAAGTTCACAGCGCGCTCCTCTTCGACCGCTCGCGACTCGACGCCTGGTGGCGCGTGTCCGAGCTCGTCGGGGCGGTGCTCGCCGAGATCGGTCGCCGCTGGGAAGCCGGCCAGATGGGCATCCTGCAGGAGCACTTGGCCAGCGAGCGTCTCGCCCGCGGCCTCGCGCGCTGCACCGAGTCCATCGCCGTCCCCCAAAACGGCCCGCGCGCGCTGCTCGTCGGCGCCGAGGGGGACGAGCACACGCTCGGCCTCCAGCTGGCCGAGCTCGTGTTCCGCGAGCGCGGTTGGAACGTCCTTTGGGGCGGCCGCTCGATGCCGACGACCGAGGTGGTCGGCCGCATCCAGCACGGCGACTGCGACCTCGTCGCGGTCTCCGCGGCGGCGAGCTTCAAGGACCTCTCGAAGCTGCGCGACCAAGTGCGCGCGGTCGGCTCGGCGTGCCAAGAGCACGACGTGCAGCTGATCCTCGGCGGCCGTGCCCCGTGGCCGGAGCACGCCAGCGATCTGCCCCGCTTCCACCGCGTCAACAACTTCAGGGAGCTGCACGAACTGCTAGGCTCCCTGCATGGCTGAGAGCACCGGCGGCGCACCTGCGCGAGCGATTCGAGTCGGCACGAGCGCGTGCCTGCTCGGCTCTCAGGTGCGCTTCGACGGCGGACACAAGCGCGAGCGCTTCCTCACGGAAGGGCTCGCGCCGTTTTTTGAATTCGTCTCCGTGTGCCCCGAGGTCGAGAGCGGGCTCTCGATCCCGCGTCCGACCCTGCGCCTCGTCGGCGCGGAGGACGATCCGCGGCTCGTGTTCGGCGAGAGCGGCGAGGAGTACACCCCGCAGCTGCGCGCATGGGCGAAAGCGAAGCTCGACGCGCTCGCGGAGCTCGACCTGTGCGGCTTCGTCTTGAAGAGCGACAGCCCGAGCTGCGGCATGGAGCGCGTCAAGGTCTACAACGACAAGGGCATGGCCTCGAAGAAGGGGCGCGGGATCTTCGCGGCGGCGCTGATGGCGCGCTTTCCGCTGCTGCCCGTCGAGGAAGAGGGGCGACTCAACGACGCGAAGCTGCGCGAGACGTTCGTGGAGAGCGTGTTCGCGTACCGCCGCTGGCGCGACCTCTTGGAGGTCGGGCTCACCCTGCCGCGCATCGTCGACTTCCACCGCGTCCACAAGTACCTGCTCTTGGCGCACAGCCCCGAGCACTACGCGTCGCTCGGGCGGCTCGTCGCAGGCGCGAAGAAGCTCTCGAAGGGCGAGCTCGCCGAGAGCTACGGCCGCGGCTTCATGGAGGCGATGGGCAAGAACGCTTCGCGCGGGCGGCACTACAACGTGCTCCAGCACATGGCGGGGTACTTCAAGGACGAGCTCGACGCGCCGTCCCGCGAGGAGCTGCACCAGACCCTCGACGACTACCGGGCGGGGCTCGTGCCGCTCGTCGTGCCGATCACGCTGATCCGTCACCACGTACGGGTGCGCGAGGTCGGCTACCTGCGCGATCAGGTCTATCTCGCGCCGCATCCAAAGGAGCTGATGCTCCGAAATCACGTCTAGCGGCCGTTCTGGCCGACTCGACGATGCGCACACCCCAAGAGAACCGCCGCGCGGGCGGCCGACGGGCCTACGGGGGTCTCGCGTGAGCTTGGCGCAGGGGTTGGAGCTCGCCCTTCTGGGCTGGGCCGTGGCGGCGGGCGTGATGCTCGTGCTGTGGATGATCCAGCTGCGCACGCGCGACGCGACGGAGGTCGACATGGCGTGGGCGGCGAACCTCGGGGTGCTCGCGCTCCTCTTCGCATGGCGGGCGGACGGGCTGCCCGAGCGGCGCTGGCTGGTCGGAGGGCTCGTGGCGCTCGCCTCGTGGCGGCTCGCGCTCTACCTGTACCTCGACCGCGGCCGCAAGGGCGTCGAGGACGGTCGCTACGCCGCCCTGCGCGCGTCGTGGGGGAGCGCGGCCAACGCGAAGTTTTTCGTGTTCTATCAGGCGCAGGCACTGCTCGACGTTCTGCTGGCGCTGCCGTTTCTGCTCGCGTGCGGAGCCAGCGCCCCGCTCTCGTGGCTCGACGGGCTCGGGGTCGCGCTCGCGGTGGTCGCGGCGCTCGGCGAGTCGCTCGCCGATCGCCAGCTCGCGCGCTTTCGCGCCGAGCCCGCGAACCGCGGACGCACGTGCCGCGCCGGGCTGTGGCGCTACTCGCGTCACCCCAACTACTTCTTCCAGTGGCTCCTGTGGTGTGGCTACGCATGCTTTGCGTGGAACGCGCCTTGGGGTTGGCTCGGCATCGTGAGTCCGCTCGCGATGCTCGGACTGATTCTGTTCGTCACCGGCATTCCGCCCACCGAGGCCCAAGCGCTGCGTTCGCGCGGCGACGACTACCGCGCGTATCAGCGCACCACGAGCGCGTTCGTCCCGTGGTTTCCCAAGGACGACGCGGCTCCCGCGAGGTGAACACATGGCACTGCAGACCCTGATCGAGTCGGGCAAGGTCCCGGATTTCGCGCTGCGCATGGGCATTCGGCGTCTCTTGGCGCAGCGCCTGCGCGAGGAGGAGTTGGGCGGCGAGGCTGGGCGCAAGACGTGCCGCGAGGCGCTGCTCGCGAACATGCGCTCGAGTCCGATCGCGCTGCACACGGCCGAAGCCAACGACCAGCACTACGAGGTGCCGACGCGCTTCTACGAGCTCGCGCTCGGGCCGCACCTCAAGTACTCGGGCGCGCTGTGGAATCCCGGCACGCGCACGCTCGGCGAGGCGGAAGAGGCGATGCTCGCGCTCTATTGCGAGCGCGCGGGCCTCGTCGACGGCATGGACGTGTTGGAGCTCGGCTGCGGCTGGGGGTCGCTGAGCCTTTACATGGCCGCGCGCTTTCCGAAGAGCCGGATCCTCGGCGTGTCGAACTCGCGCACCCAGCGCGAGCACATCCTCGCCAAGGCGAAGGAGCGCGGGATCACCAACCTCGAGATCGAGACCTGCGACATCAACCGCTGGAGCACCGCGCGGCGCTTCGACCGCGTGATGTCGGTCGAGATGTTCGAGCACCTGCGCAACTGGGAGCAGCTGTTTGCGTTGATCGCGGGCGCGCTGAAGCCCGAAGGGAAGCTCTTCTTCCACATTTTTACCCACGTCCGTCACGCCTACCTGTTCCAGACCGAGGGCGACGACAACTGGATGGGGCGCAACTTCTTTACAGGCGGCATCATGCCGTCGGACGACCTGCCGCTCGCGTTCCAGCGCGACTTGGAGTGCGTCGAGCGCTGGCAGGTCGACGGCACGCACTACGGCAAGACGGCCGAGGCGTGGCTCGCGAACATGGATCGCAACAAGAACGAGGTGCGCGAGCTCTTCCGCACCACCTACGGCGCGGGCCGAGAGCGCGCTTGGATCGAGAATTGGCGCGTGTTCTTCATGGCGTGCGCGGAGCTGTGGAACTACCGTAACGGCTCGGAGTGGATCGTGTCCCACTACCTGTTCCGTCGTCGCCCCTAGAGGTCTTGTCCGGATGGAGTCGTCGCCGCAGGCCCCCGCAGGCCAAAAGAAGCCCAGCTCGCTGGCCTTCCTGCGCTGGATCGACTCTTGGGCGGGCATCGACGAGGCGGTCGCGAGCACCGAGAAGCGCGTCGACTGGCCGCGCATCCTGCCTTTCGCGCTCCTGCACCTCGCCTGCTTCGCCGTGGTGTGGGTGGGCTGGAGTCCGGTGGCCTTGGGCGTCGCCGTCGCGCTCTACGTGATCCGCATGTTCGCGATCACGGCCTTCTACCACCGCTACTTCTCGCACCGCACGTTCAAGACCTCGCGCGCGATGCAGTTCCTCTTCGGCGTCCTCGGCAACAGCGCCGTTCAGCGCGGGCCCCTGTGGTGGGCCGCGCACCACCGCGAGCACCACCTCCACTCCGACGAAGACGAGGACACACACTCGCCGGTGCGCCACGGGTTCTTTTGGAGCCACGTCGGCTGGATCACCGCGAAGCACAACTTCCCGACGCGGCGCGAGCGCGTGAAGGACCTGCTCAAGTACCCCGAGCTGTGCTTCCTCGACCGCTTCGACATCGTGGTCCCGATCGCGATGTTCGCGGGGCTGTACGGGCTCGGCGCGTGGCTCGGCTCGGCCTATCCCGAGCTCGGCACGAGCGGCTGGCAGCTCGTCGTGTGGGGCATGATCTCGACGGTCGCCCTGTTCCACGCGACGTTCACGATCAACTCCCTCGCGCACGTCTGGGGCACGCGGCGCTTCCAGACCACCGACGCCAGCCGCAACAACTGGTTCCTCGCGATCCTCACGCTCGGTGAGGGCTGGCACAACAACCACCACCACTACCAAGGCTCGGTGCGGCAGGGCTTCTACTGGTGGGAGTACGATCCGAGCTACTACGCGCTGCGCGCGATGGGGTGGCTAGGCCTCGTTTGGCAGCTCAATCCCGTCCCGGCGGCCGTGCTCGAAAAGCGGCTCGAGAAGCGCGGCTAGGGAGCGAGCGGCTTGCGCGTCGCCATCGTCGGCAGCGGGATCTCGGGCCTCGTCGCAGCGCACCACCTCGCGCGCGAGCACGAGATCGAGCTCTACGAAGCGGGCAGCCACGTCGGCGGCCACACGCACACGCACACCCTCGAGCTCGGCGGCCGCACCCTCTCGGTCGACACGGGCTTCATCGTCTTCAACCGCAAGACGTACCCCAACTTCTGTCGCCTGCTCGAGGAGCTCGGCGTCGCCTCCAAAGAGAGCGACATGAGCTTCAGCGTGCGCGAGGAGCGCACGGGCATCGAGTGGAACGGGCGCAACCTCGACAGCGTCTACGCGCAGCGCTCGAACCTCCTGCGACCGAGCTTCCACCGCATGGTGCTCGACATCCTGCGCTTCAATCGGGAGGCGACGGAGCTGCTCTCGGGCGACGACGAGATCCCGCTGGGCGACTACCTGCGAGAGCGGCGCTACTCCGAGAGCTTCCGCCGGCTCTACATCCTGCCGATGGGGGCCGCGATCTGGTCGGCGAGCCCCGACGAGATGCTCGCCTTCCCCGCGCGCTTCTTCGTGCGCTTCTTCCACAACCACGGGTTCCTGCAGGTCGAGGGGCGGCCGGTGTGGCGCGTGGTCGAGGGCGGGTCGGCGCGCTACGTCGAGGCCCTGATCCGGCCCTTCCGCGAGCGCGTCCACGTCTCGACTCCCGTGCGATCGGTGCGGCGCATGGCGGACGGGGTCGAAGTCGAGCTGGCGCGCGGCGAGCGGCAGCGCTTCGACCACGTGGTGCTGGCGACCCACAGCGACACGGCGCTGGCCCTGCTCGCCGATCCCAGCCCCGTCGAGCGCTCGGTCTTGGGCGCGATCCGCTATCAGGAAAACGAGGCCGTGCTCCACACGGACGCCTCCCTGCTCCCCAAGCGGCGCAAGGTCTGGGCCAGCTGGAACTACCACCTGCTCGACCCCGGCGGGCAGGGGGCGGAAGGGGTGAATCCACACCGGGCGACGCTGACGTACTGGATGAATAGGCTGCAGGGCCTCGACTGCCCCGAGGAGCTCTGCGTGACCCTGAACCACTCCAAGGCCGTCCAGCCCTCCCGGGTCCTGCGTCGTATGACCTACCACCACCCGCACTTCGACCTCCGCGCCGTCGCCGCCCAGCGGCGCTGGGCCGAGGTCAGCGGCGTGAACAGGACCTCCTTCGCCGGTGCGTACTGGCGCTACGGGTTCCATGAGGACGGCGTGATGAGCGGCCTGCGGGTCGTCGAGGCCCTCTCGGGCCGCCGTGTCCTCGTGGAGCCTTGGTCTTGAGGAGCGCGATCTACTTCGGGCGGGTGGGGCACCGTCGGATCGGCGGGGTCGAGCACGCCTTCCGCTACGGGCACTTCCTGTTGGCGCTCGACTTGGCGGAGCTCGACACCGTGTTTCGCGGCCGCTGGCTGTGGTCGGTCGAGCGCACGAACCTCGTCAGCTTCCGCCGCGCCGATTGCCTCGCTGCCGATGGCGGACTTCCGCTGGAGGCCGCCGTGCGCGCGCGCGTGCAGGCGGAACTCGGACGCGAGCCGAAGGGGCGCGTGGTGCTGCTCACCCAGCCGCGCTTCGCGGGCTACGTGTTCAATCCCGTCAGCTTCTACTACTGCTACGACGCGCAAGCGCGCCTCGACGCGATCGTGGCCGAGATCACGAACACTCCGTGGGGCGAGCGGCACAGCTACGTGCTCGACGCACGCGGCGGCGCCGGTGCGCGCGCGCGCTTCGCCAAGCGCTTCCACGTCTCGCCGTTCCAGGACATGGCGCAAGAGTACGAGTGGGCCTTCGGCGAGCTCGGCGAAGAGCTCGACGTGCAGATGACGAACTTCGAGCGCGGCGCACCCGTGTTCGAGGCACGACTTCAAATGCGGCGACGCGCGCTCGATGGCGCGGCGCTCGCCCGCGCGCTGTGTCTCTGCCCCGGCTTCTCGCTGCGCTCGATGGCCGCGATCTACTGGCAAGCGCTGCGACTCAAGCTCAAAGGCGCGCCGTTTTTCGAACATCCCCGCACCCGTCGATCCCCCCTCGCGGAGACGTAGGAACCCATGAGCACTCCCGCCTTCACTCAGGAAGTCCGCTACGCGCCCGAGCCCGTGCGCGTGTCGCGCTCACGTCCGTTCAGCGCGCTCGAGCGCTTTGCGCGCACGCAGCTGTGCCGGCGACTCGAGGGGCTGCGATGGGGACGCCTCGTCTTGCGCGATGCACTCGGCTCGCAGGTGTTCGGCGGCGCGGAAGGACCGAGCGCGACCATCGAGGTCCACGACGGCGAGCTGTACCTCGACATCGCCAAACAGGGCAGCGTCGGTGCGGGCGAGGCCTACGCGCACGGCGCGTGGTCGACGGATGACCTCACCCACGTGATCCGCATTCTCGTGCGCAACCGCGACGTGCTGCAGGGGATGGAGAAGGGCTTCGCGCGACTCGGCAGCTCGGCACTACGGATTTGGCACTCGCGCCGCGACAACACGCGCGCGGGATCGCGCGAGAACATCGCGGCGCACTACGACCTCGGCAACGAGTTCTATGAGCTGTGGCTCGACGAGACGATGATGTACTCGTGCGCGGCGTTCGAGCGCGCGGACATGACGCTCCACGAAGCGCAGGTCGCGCGCTTAGACCGCATCTGCCGCAAGCTCGATCTGAAGCCGACGGACCACTTGCTCGAGATCGGAACGGGTTGGGGCGGGATGGCGTTGCACGCCGCGCGTGAGTTCGGCTGCCGCGTGACGACGACGACGATCTCGCGTCGCCAGCATGAAAAGGCGGTCGAGCGCGTGCGCGCGGCGGGGCTGGAAGATCGCGTGACCGTGCTTTTCGAGGACTACCGCGATCTCCAAGGCCGCTTCGACAAGCTCGTGTCGCTCGAGATGATCGAGGCGGTGGGCGAGCGCTGGTACGACACGTACTTCACCAAGTGCTCGGATCTGCTCGCGCCGAACGGGCTCATGCTCCTGCAGGCGATCACGATCCGTGACTCGCTCTACGAGGAGGCGCTGCGCTCGGTCGACTTCATCCAGCGCTTCATCTTCCCCGGCAGCTGCATTCCGTCGACGGCGGCGATCATGGACCGTGTGGCGCGCGTCACCGACATGAATCTGTTCCATCTCGAAGACATCGGGCCGCACTACGCGCCGACGCTGCGGATGTGGCGCGAAAACATGGCGCGCAATGCGGAGCAAATTCGCGCGCTCGGCTACAGCGAAGAGTTCCTGCGCATGTGGGAGTTCTACCTCTGCTACTGCGAGGGCGGCTTCGAGGAGCGCTCGATCCAAGACGTGCAGATGCTGCTCGCCAAGCCGGAAAATCGGCGCAATCCTCTGCTTCCGACCCTGCGCTGAGGCGAGCTCGCGTGAGCAAGCTCACGAACTTCATCGCATTCCAAGTCTGCTGGTTCGCGTGCGTGCTCGGCGCGGCGAAGGGCATGGAGTGGATCGGGCCGCTCTCGGTGGCGCTCTTTCTCGCGTGGTCGCTGACGCTCGTCGCGAGCGCGAAGCGCGAGCTCGCGGCGCTCGCGGCGGCGGCCGCGCTCGGCACGTTCGTCGACACCGTGCAGCTCCAGATGGGCTGGCTCGTGTATCAGGGCGCTCCGCTCCTCGGGGCGCTCGCGCCGAGTTGGATCGTCGCGCTGTGGGTCGTGTTCGCGATGACCTTCGACAGCTCGCTCGCGTGGCTGACGCGGCGGCGCGCGTGGTTCGCGGCCTTCGGAGCGATCGGCGCGCCGTTCTCGTACTGGGGCGGAGTGCGCCTCGGCGCGGTGGAGTTCGGCGACCCGCTCTGGCCCTCGATCGCAGGCATTTCCGTGTGCTGGGGCAGCGCCCTGCCGCTCGCGGCGTGGCTGGTCGAGCGGCTTCGGAGAGCTCCGAGCGGGAAAATCGAGGCGCAGCCTCACTAGAATCCGGCGCATGCCGCGCCGACGCCGCCAGCACGGGTTGCCCACCAATCCGGGGATGAGCCCCGGATCGCTCGTGATCCCCGAGGGCGCGCCGAAGCCGCGTGTGCGCGTCATGCGCTACGACGCGGGCAACATCGAAGCGCGCGACCATGTCTCGCGCGCGGAGCTGCTGCGGCTCGCAGAGGCCCCCGAGGTGACGTGGATCGACGTCGAAGGCTACGGGGACCAGGAGCTGTTCGAGTTTCTCGGA
>JBIKYW010000575.1:0-2548 GCA_044355055.1 Planctomycetota bacterium
CTCCTGCAGGATGCCCATCTGGCCGGCTTCCCAGCGGCGACCGATCTCGGCGAGCACCGCCCCGACGAGCTCGGACACGCGCCACCAGGCGTCGAGTCGCGAGCGGTCGAAGAGGAGCGCGCTGTGGACTTCGTAGGGACCGCACTCGGAGTCGATGAGCTTGATCCACGCATCGATCTGCGCCGGATCGGGCTCCTGAACCTCATGCTGCTTCAGACGGAACTTCTCGACCTCGGGCCGCGAGAAGCGGCGGTGGCGGCCGGGGGTCCGCAGACAGGGCAGCAGACCGGAATCGGCCCACCGCTTGACACTCGTCGGGCCGACTCCGAGGAGTCGGGCGACTTCGGCACTGGTCATGAATTCGTCCATGGTTCGTCCACCTTCGCCCTGAACCGTCCACCCCTCAAGGGGAAATCGTCCCGAAATCTCTAGAAATCGTCCCGAGCGGCCCTAGAAGGGCCTCCATGAACGATTCTCGGACGGTTTTGTTGACCGGCGCGACCGGTTTCCTCGGACGACTTCTGGCCCTGCGCCTCGCCCGCGAGGGCTACGAGGTGCTCGCTTGGGTCCGCTCGCCCGAGCGCGCCCGCGCCGCCCTCGGAATCGGCCCCCGCCTCCTGCGCACGGACATCTCCGAGGCCGGTCTGCGCGCCGAGTTGTCCCACGTCCACGCCGTGATCCACCTCGCGGGCGAGCCCCTCTTCGGGCCCCGCTGGACCGACGCACGCCGCGCCGAGCTGCGCTCGAGCCGCGTCGACACCACGGCCCGCCTCGCTCGCGCGATCGCGTCCGCGACCCGCAAGCCCAAGGCCTTCGTGGTCGGCAGCGCCGTGGGCTTCTACGGACCGCACGCCGACGAGCCGATCGACGAGCGCTCGTCCAATGGCTCGGACTTCCTCTCGGCGCTGTGCCGCGACTGGGAGTCAGCGGCAGAGCCCGCCGTCACTGCGGGTGTCCGCACCGCGTGGATCCGCACCGGCATCGTCCTCGGTCCCGAGGGCGGTGCGCTCGCGAAGATGCTCCCGCCCTTCCGCTTCGGACTCGGCGGCAAGCTCGGCAGCGGCAAGCAGTGGATGCCGTGGATCCACGTCGACGACTGGATCGAGCTCGTGATGCGCGCGCTCGAAGACTCGAAGTTCTCCGGCGCCATCAATGCGACCGCTCCGCAGCCCGTCACGAACGCGGACTTCACGAAGGCACTCGGCCGCGCGCTGTCGCGCCCGACCCCGTTCCCCGCGCCCGGCTTCGCGCTCAAGCTCGCGCTGGGCGACGTCGCGGACCTCTTGCTCACCGGCGCGCGCGTGCTGCCGAAGCGCGCCGAAGAGCTCGGCTTCCGCTTCCGTTTCCCCGACCTCGACAGCGCGCTCACGGACCTTCTGAAGAGCGACGCCGGGATCACGATCGGCGCGAGCGAGGCTCCGCCCAAGCACGAGTACTTTGCATCGCGGCGAGCGCGCTACATGCTGCGCTCGCGCATGCGCGTCCACGCGCCGCTCGAAGACGTGTTCGCGTTCTTCTCGCGATCCGAAAACCTGGGCGCGATCACTCCCCCGACCATGGCCTTCTCGCTCGAGTCGCGGCCGCCGATCGACATGCACGTCGGGCGCGAGATCGACTACAAGGTGCAGATCGGTCCGGTGGCGCTCGACTGGCGCTCGCGCATCGACACGTGGCAGCCCGGCGTGGCGTTCTCCGACAGCCAACTGGTCGGTCCCTACAGCTGCTGGTGGCACGAGCATCACTTCGCGCGCGACGGCGCGCACACGATCATGGAGGATCGCGTGTGGTATGCGCCGCCGCTCGGACCGCTCGGCGTTCTGGCGCAGAAGCTGCTCGTCGCCCCGAAGCTCGCCACGATCTTCGGTTACCGCACGCGGGCGATGCGGCTGCGCTTCGGCGCGACGCCGCTCGAAGCCGCGTGAGGCGCGGCTCGCCGTAGGCTGGAGCGTCCCGATGCCGCGCCGCCCAGCCGCCACAGACTCGCTCGAAGCACTCGCGCACGACACGCTCGCGTGCGCGCGCTGCCCGCGACTCGTGCGCTGGCGTTCCGCGTGCTCGCAGTCCGGTCCTCGCGCGTGGCGTGGCACTCCGTACCACGCGCGCGGCGTAGCGAGCTTCGGCGCTGCGCGCGCCGCGCTCCTGATCGTGGGGCTCGCGCCGGGCGCGCACGGCGCCAACCGCACGGGCCGTCCGTTCACGGGCGACAGCTCCGGCGATTTTCTCTTTTCCGCGCTGTACCGCGCCGGACTCGCGAACCAACCGACGTCGCGCAGCGTCGACGACGGGCTCGCGCTTCGCAAGGCCCGCATTTCCAATGCCGTGCGCTGCGTTCCGCCGAGCAACAAGCCAACCCCGCGCGAGTTCGAGCGCTGCGCTCCGTTCCTCGCGCGCGAGCTCGCACTTCTCCGGCGACCGGCGACAGTCCTGTGCCTCGGCGCCGACAGTTGGCGCGCCGTGGCGCGCGCGCTGCGAGCCGCGGGCTACGACGTACCCAAGCCGCTCGTGCGCTTCGCCCACGGTGCGCGCTATCGCTGCGGGGAACTCGAAG
>JBIKYW010000111.1:0-8586 GCA_044355055.1 Planctomycetota bacterium
AGCCCCTGCGCTGTCGGAGCGGCGGGGCGCGGAGCGGTGTTCGGCGTCGACGCGGTCGCGTGGATGGCCTCGAGGACGCGCGCGGCGAGGGCCTTGAGCGTCGGGAACACCCCGTGGCCCGAGCTCGCGATCGCCTCGAACGACGGCGCGCTGAAGCGGTTGTACAGGCGCTGCAATTCCTCGACGGGCAGCGCGTCGGGCAGGTCGCGCTTGTTGAACTGGATCACGTGCGGAAGCGTCGCGAGCGACTTGCCGTACTCGTTCAGGTTCTCCTCGAGGTTGCGCAGGCTCTCGAGGTTCTCTTGCACCATCGCGGCCGAGGAGTCGGCGACGAACACGACGCCGTCGACGCCCTGCAGCACGAGCTTGCGCGTCGAGTTGTAGTAGACCTGTCCCGGGACGGTGTAGATCTGGAAGCTCGTGCGCATTCCGGCGACCGTGCCGAGGTCGAGCGGCATGAAGTCGAAGAACAGCGTGCGATCGCCGTCCGTCGAGATGCTCGTCAGCTCACCCTTGTTCTGCTCGGGCGCCTTCTGGTGCACCACCTCGAGGTTGGTCGTCTTGCCCGACATGCCGGGCCCGTAATAGACGATCTTCGCGCTGACCTGCTTTTGGGCGAAATTGATCTGAACCATGGAGCTCCCTAGCGAATCGAATCCCGGGGGGAAGTGTCGGGCGGTGTATCGGACAGCATGGCCCCCTCGGCTTGAGGGATTCGCCGCGGAAGTGCGGGCTGTGGCGCGCGCGAGCCCCGGGAGACGCGCGCGAGGCGCGACAGAGCCGCGTCGAGCGGGATCCGCAGGTCTTCGACGCTCGCACCCGGCTCGAGCACCGCAAAGAGCAGCACGTGGCCCGCACAGCGGACCACCAAGGTGCCGCGGCTGCCGCGCAAGACGGCGCGCTGACCGAACTCCCACGAGGCGGCGCCGAGCGCGGGCACGAGCGACGAGCACCAGCCCGAGACCAGCCCCGCGAGGGCGTCGGCACCCGCTCCGCCCTGCGGATCGACGTGACCGCACGACGCGATCGGAACGCCATCGGGTGTCGCGAGCAGCGCCGCGCGCACGCCGGGAATCGCCGCCAAGGGTTCGAGGACTTCCTTCATGACTCGAGGCCCGTTCCTTCGCTGCCCGAGCGCGCGATCGCGCCGAGCGTGGGTTGCAGAAACTCCGGGACCTGCGCCGCAGTCGAGTGCGCGGCCGCGACGCCCGACTCGCTCGGCAGGATCAGCAGGCTGCCCGAGGGGCCCTCGAGCTCGACTTCGAGCACGTTGCCAAGGCCCATGCGACGCGCCGCACTGCGGCTTTTCTGCGCAACTTCGCGCACTGCGCGGGCCGCGCGTTCCGCCGTAGCGCCGCTCGGACCCTGGACCAGCGCCGTCGCGCCGCGCTCGTAGACGACCGCGGCGATCGTCGGCTGCGCCGCGAGAGACTGCAGCATCGGACGCAGCGCTCGGGACGGTGCTGCGGCTGCCGCTGCGCGAGTGCCGTTTTCCTCGGGAAACACGCCGTGGCGCTCGACTTCGCGCAGCGCGGCGTCGAGGCTCGGCGCCGACTCGGCAAGCGCCGTGTACGTCCGAAACCGGGCCTCGAGCGCGGGATCGCCGGGAGCGAGCTCGAGCAATTGGGCCACCGTGCGCCGTGCTTCGCGCCACGCCCCGATGCGGCAGACGAGCTCGAGCCGCAGACGCAGCGGACGTTCGTCGCGCGGCAGCGCGGTCTCGACTGCGTCGAGCCATGCGAGCGCCGTGCGACCGTCCTCGCGTCGGCGATCGGCGAAGTAGCGGGCCGCGCGGGCGCGCGAGCGCAGCCACTGCGCCTCACCGCCGCCGCCGCGCTCGAGCCATTGCACGCTCAGCTCTTCCGCTCGTTCCAAACGGCCGCACTCGAGGTAGACCTCGACCAGCTCTCGGAATAGCCCCGCTCGGGGAGACTCGCGGAGCTCGTTGGAGAGAGAGCGCGCGCGATCCTCCAACAGGAGCGCGCGCATGCGCGTCTTCAGGCGGACCAGCTCGGAATCGATGGCGTGAGTGCCGAGGCCCTCGGCGCAGACGCGCTCGGCGGCCTCGAACTCGCCGATGCGCGCGTGCTCGCTCGCCAGCGCGACGTAGTTCGCGGCGCTCGGCTCGGCCGCGAGGCGGCGACGCGCGTCGCGCAGACGCGGGCGCGCGAGCAGCTTCTCGAGGAACTTCATCGTTTCTCTCCTTCGGTCGCGGCGCGAGCACTGCGCCATTGTTCGAGCAGCGCAACCTCGCGCTGCGTGGAGTCGCGGTGCTCCCATCCTTCGGGCGCGACCTCGAGCGCGCCCTTGAAGCGCGCGAGCGCCACGTCGAAGTCCATGCGATCCGCCGCGACGAAGGCCTGCGAACGCTCGGCATCCGCGAGCAGTGCGGCACGCGAGCGCGTCTCGCTACGTCGCTGCGCCTCGGCCACTTCGCGCAGCTCCAGTCGCTCCTCCTGCACGCGCAAGAGCGAGCGCTCCCTCGCTGCGCCCCACATGCCGAGCCAGAACATGTTGCCGTCGATCAGCACGTCGAGACCGGCGAGGCGCTCGCGCGTCGCGAGCAAGTCGTCGGCCGTAGCGCTGGGCAACGCGGCGTATTCAGCGTCGATCGAGCGTTCGCGCCACAGCGCGACCGAGAGGGCCACGACCGCAACGCAAGCCAGCGCCGCGAGGCGCACACGGCGCTTCCATCCCTCGCGTGCGAGCTCGTCTTCAAAACGCAGGTCGCGGATCATGCGGGCGACGTCGCGGCGGCGCGGCTCGAGCGCGAGCACTTCGCGCAGCCAGCGCTGCGCTTCTCCGCGGCGCCCTTCGCGCAGGGCTTCCTCGGCGCTGCGCAAGTGTCGTTCGACGCGACGCCCCATGCTGCCGTCGCGGCGCTCGAGGGCCTCGAGTTCGCTCTTCAAGGTCTCGCTCGTCGGAAACATGTCGAGGAGCAACCTCAGCATGTCCTCGGCGCGCTGCGGGTTGCCCGCGCGCTCGAGCAGGATCGCAAAGCGACGCCCTTCCTGAGGCATCGAGATGCGGTGACGGCTGTGGACGTCGGGGTGCGCGAGCCCGAGCACGAGCAGCGCCTCGAGCGCGAGCGCATCGTCCGGATTCGCCGTCAGGTACGGCAGGAGTTCGAGACACCAAGCATGGGCCACCGAGCCCTCGAGCTCCGCCGCGGCCTTCTCGACCAACAGCTTGAGCGCGGGCCGCGGACTTTGGTCCGTGCCGCACAGCTCGGCTTTCATGATGGCGATCGTGGCCGGTGCAGTTAGTTCGACGCGCGACAAGGCGAGGTCTCCGGGTGCCGTGGATGCGCGGCCCCCCCGCGGAGAGGGGCGCCGTCGTCGAGCTTTTCGGCCCGTGCGCTCTGCGGCCTGTAGCGGCAGGAAAGAACTTCAGCCCGGAGGCGCGACTCGCGCGCTCAAAGAATCGAAAGCCGCAGCACCTCGGGCTGCACGCGCGTGCCCACCCCCGGGACTCGCTCCACTGACTGCACCGTGAGCACCGTCCCGGCGGCTGCGGGCGAGAGCGAGAGCGACAGACGCGCGACACCGTCGCTTGCCACGGTGCGCGGGAGGATCGACGCGCTCGCGCGATCGACCCACCACGGCAGGCCGCCCTGCATCGCGGGCGTGCCGCGTGCCGGCCCCACGAAGAAGAGCACGCTCGCCGCCTGCGGTGCGAGTCGCGCGAGTGCGAGCGAGCCACCCGCACGCGCCTCCTCCACGCACTGCAGGAGGCGCTCGCCCGTGTCGAAGAGCACGACTTCGCCTGTCGAACCGAACACGCTCGCGTGCGTCGACTTCGCCGAGAGAGCGAGCCGCGAGCCATGTTCGTCGAGGCTGAGCGCGCGCACGCTGCCCGAGACGTCCGCCGACAGGAGCACCTGCCCGCTCGCGACGTCCACGAGCCATGCTTCGGGCTGTCCGTCCCCGCCCCAGCGGCCGAAGGCCGCGCGTGCGCCGTCGCGCGTGAGCGCCAGCGCTTCGAGGTAGTCCTGAGGCGCCGAGGGAGCACTCTGTGTCGCGCGCGCGTAGCGCAGCGCACCTGCGCCGAGGTCCCAAACCTGAGCACGTGTGCCGCGCCCGCTCGCGGAGTCCCACCAGCCGAGCGCCAACGTCGAGCCGTCGTCGTCGAGCGCGGCTCGCACCGGCAGCTCCGCGCCGACGCCTGCGATCGAGCTCGAGAGCGCCCAACCCGCACTCCCGCCCGCGAGCACGCGCACTTGGCCGAGGGCCCCGACCGCGAGCACGCGCGCCTCCGCAGCGAGCGCGAGCGCGTTCGTCGAGCCCGGGAGCGTTTCCGCGTGTTCGAGAGTTCCATCGCCGCGCAGCACGCGCAGCTCGCTGCCGGCGACGACCGCGACGCAGTCAAGGTCCGCCGAGGCCGCGAACGCGCGCAGCGGACCCGCGGTCGCGGAGCGCGTCGCGAGCAGTGCTCCGTCCGGCCCCGCGCGCCACTCGACGAGCAGCGACCCCGCGGCCGAGTCGCCGAGCGCGACCGCCACGCGGCCACCGTCGCGCGAAGCCACCACGCGCGCTGCGCCGTTCCCGGGGCCACCGATCGGAACGCGCCAGCTCTCGCTGAGACCGCCCTGCGGACTCAGAGCGAGCCGCGCGAGCTCCGTCGCGCGCAAGCCGCCGCTCCTGACATTGCGCTGCACCAAGACGTACAGCTCGTCGAGCTCGTCCCCGACCGCCGCATCGACCGTTCCGCTGAGCCCGGGAAGCGCGAGGCTCGCGAGCGGCGCGAGCGCGGCTCCTCCCCGCGCGGGGGCGCTGGAGTGCAACGCGGCCCGCGCGTTCGTTCCCTGCGCGACGTCGAAGAGCGCTTCACCGCCCGCCGTGAAGCCGAGCGCGCCCGGGAGCCACGGAGCGCTCGGGGGCGCGGCATCGCGCCAGCGCGGGCCGCCGTCGAAGGGGCCCTGCGCGCAGAGCGCGGCGAGAACGGCGAACAGAGGTGCGACCGGCATGGCGCGGGCGCCCGTCGGCACCCTCGAAAAGCTACCCCGGCGCCCCTCTCGCGGCGTCCGCCCGCGCTTGGCTCCGGGGTGGCGCATCGAATAAACTCTTCGCCCCACAGTTCCCGCCGAGGCGCGACGGAAGTTCCTTCCTGCGCGTCCCCGGCGTCCCCCCGCGCGAGCCCCACGCATCCGCCGATGAAGCAGACCGCCCTGCACGACGTCCACGCCGCCCTCGGCGCCAAGCTGATCGAGTTCGGCGGCTGGCACATGCCCGTGCAATACGCCGCGATCCTCGACGAGGCGCGCTGCGTGCGCACCACGGCCGGGCTGTTCGACCTCGGTCACATGGGGCGCGTCCACGTGCGCGGCAAGGACGCCGTGCGCTTCCTCGACCGCGTCTGCACCAACTTCGTGGCCAAGATCCCGGTCGGGGCGATCCGCTATTCGTTGTTCTGCAAGCCCGACGGCAACCCGATCGACGACCTGCTCGTCTACCGCGAGCCCGACAGCGTCTACCTCGTCGTCAACGCCTCGAACACCGTGGTCGACCTCGCGTGGCTGCAGGAGCACCGCGCTGGCTTCGAGGTCGAGATCGACGACCAGAGCGATCGCACGGGCATGCTCGCGCTGCAAGGCCAGCGCTCGACCGAGGTGCTCGCGAAGCTCGTCACCGACTGCGACCTCGCGCAGATCGGCTACTACAAGTTTGGCTTCGGCACCGTGTGCGGCATCCCCAACACGCGAATCAGCCGCACGGGCTACACGGGCGAGCTCGGCTACGAGCTCTACCTCGACAACTCCGAGGTCGTCCGCGTGTGGAACGCGATCCTCGAGGCAGGCAGGGGCGCCGACGTGCGACCGATCGGCCTCGGCGCGCGCGACATCCTGCGCCTCGAAGCGGGCATGCCGCTCTACGGTCACGAGATCGACGCCACCCACAACCCGATCGAGGCAGGCCTCGACTTCGGCGTGTCCTTCAAGGACGAGAAGGGCGATTGGATCGGACGCGAGGCCCTCGCCGCGATCAAAGCCGCTCCGCGCAAGGCTCTCGTCGGCATCACCACCGATGGACCGCGCGTCCCGCGCCAAGGTGCGCGCCTCTTCCGCGGGGATCACGAGGTCGGCTACGTGTGCTCGGGCGCCGTCTCGCCGACCCTCGACACGAACATCGCCTCGGCCTACGTCGAGCTCGACTGCCGCGCCGTCGGCAGCGCGCTCGAAGTCGACTTCAAGGGCAAGCGCCAGCCGTGCACGGTGCGCGAGCTCCCGTTCTTCTCCCGCACGCGCAAGTAAATCGCGCGTGACCCTCCGAAACCCCCTAGCGACCCGACCCCAACATCCCGCCATGCGCCCCAACGACCGCAAGTACGCCCAGTCCCACGAGTGGGTCAAGTTCGACGGCGACGTCGCCATCGTCGGCATCACAGACTTCGCCGTGCAGGAGCTCTCCAACGGCAACGAGTCCGACCTCGTCTACTGCGACCTGCCCGAGGCGGGCCGCACGCTCGCCGCGGGCGAGACCTTCGGCGAGATCGAGTCGGTCAAGGCGGTGAGCGACCTCTACGCGCCGATCGCGGGCGAGGTGCTCGAGACCAACGCCGCCATCGAAGACCACCTCGAGATCCTCTCGAAGGACCCGTGGGGCGCGGGCTGGATCATCAAGATGAAGCCCGAGCGCAAGAGCCTCGAAGGCCTGATGGACGCGGCCGAGTACGAGAAGTTCGTCGCGTCCAAGAAGCACTGAGACGCGCGCCTCGCGCGCGAACGAGCAATGGACACGTGGCGCCTCGTCACGACGTGGAACGCGCAGCCCGCGTTCAACCTCGGCCTCGACGAGGCGCTGCTCGAATCGCAGGGCGCGCCGGTGACGGTGCGCTTCTACAGCTGGAAGCCGGGCGCGCTCTCGCTCGGCTACTTCCAGAAGTTCGCGGAAGTGCCCGCGGCACAGGACGCGCGAGTGGTCGTGCGCCGCTTCACCGGCGGCGGAGCGATCCACCACCAGCGCGAGCTGACGTTTTCGATCGCGGCGGAGCTCGAACACCCGCTCTACCGCGGGCCGATCCCGGAGTCCTACGTGCGCGTGCACGCCGCCGTGGCGCGCGCGCTCGCGACCTTGGGCGTGACGGCCGAGCTGCGCGGCGAACGCGCGCTGGCGAGCGAGCGCGAGGGCACGGGCATGTGCTTCCACAAGTCCTCGCCTCTCGATCTGGTGTGGGACGAGCGCAAGGGTGTCGGCTCTGCGCAGCGCCGCACGCGGGGCCGCGTCCTGCACCACGGCTCGATCAAGCTCGGCACGACGCCGCTGGAGGGCGACATCGCGACGCTCGAACACGTCGCCCCGGCTCTCGCGCCGGAGAGCTTCGCTCCCGCCCTGCGCGCGGCCTTCGAGGCCGAGTTTGGCGTGCGCCTCGAGGCCGGCGTTCCCGATGCGCTCGAGCGCGGGCGCGCCAAGGAGCTCGCGGAGCGCTTCCTCGACCCACAGTTCCTCCGCCGCCGCTGAAGCGCGCTACGCTTCCCGGGACATGCGTTTCGTCGGGCTCGCCGTGCTGCTTTGCCTCGCCGCCTGCGGCGGGGGCGAGCCGCGGCGCAACGTGCTTCTGATCTCGGTCGACACGCTGCGCGCGGACCGGCTGGGTTGCTACTCGGAAGGCACGAGCTGCACTCCGCGTCTCGACGCACTCGCGCACGAGTGCGCGATATTCGAGTCCGCGGCGACGCCGCGCGCCAAGACGACGCCCGCGATCGCCTCGCTGCTCTCCGGACGCTACCCCCACGAGCACGGCGTGCGCGACTTGGCGCAGCCGCTCTCGAGCTCGGTGCCGCTCCTTCAAGAACGCCTGCGCGAGCAGGGCTACCGCTGCGGAGCGATCGTCGGCAACTGGGTCCTCGGGAACGAGCGCTCCGGCCTCGCGCGGGGTTTTGACCTGTGGTGCGAAAGCCTGCCGCAGCGCACCGGCGTGCCGCCGGACGACGCACCGCAACGAACCGCGCGCTCGCTGACCGACGCCGCGCTCGTCGCACTTGGCCTCGCGCCCGTGCCGAGCGAGCCCGAGTTCGAGCCGCGCACCGCTCTCCCGCGCGGCGACGCGCCGTGGTTCCTCTGGCTGCACTACATGGACCCGCACGGAGCGTACGAACCGCCGGCCGAGCATCGCGTCGCTGCGAGGCTCCCCGACTTCGTCGAAGTCGAGGACTCACGCGACACGACACGGCAGCGCGTCGCTCGGTACAACGTGCCCGAGGATGCATGGGTCCGCGACGACATGTTTGATGCGGCCGTGGTCCGCGCGCGCTACGACGGCGAGGTGCGCTTCCTCGATGCGGAGCTGGGACGCCTCTTCGACGCGCTGCGCGCGGCAGGCGAGCTCGAGCGCACCGTGATCGTGCTCACCGCGGACCATGGCGAGAGCCTCGGCGAGCAGGACTACTACTTCGAGCACGGCGCCAACTGCGGCGAGAGCACGGTCCGCGTGCCGCTGCTCGTGCGCGCGCCCGGCGTGGCTCCGGGCCGCCGCTCGACGCCGGCCTCGCTCGTCGATGTCGCGCCGACGGTGCTCGAGCTGATCGGTCTCGCGCAAGCCACGTCCCAAACAAGCGCGCTGCGCGGCGAGTCGCTCGCTCCGGCCCTG
>JBIKYW010000112.1:0-8580 GCA_044355055.1 Planctomycetota bacterium
AGGACACGCTGGATGCCCGAGGAAGCAAACCGTGCACTCGCTGCGTCGAGCGACGGGCACAGGCCTGAGTTCCCTGGAGTCACCGCGGTGCGAGCATCGATCGCGCCCAGCGTTCAGTCCGCGCCACCACTACTGCCACCCCGCCTCACCTCGAAGACTCGCGGCCGTCCATATTTCCGTTTCCGCCGCACAGCGAAGCGCTCACGATTCGAGGCACGAATTCGCCCCCAAATCATCTCCGAAAGATCCCGCATTCTTATTTCGAAATAGATTTATCGGGCGCAGAAAACTCAGACGGAAAGAAGCGCTGGAGCTTCGGTGGCGCCATCTTCGAATCGCAAAAACATCGAGAAAACAAGGCGTTTCACGCGTTCGGAGTCGACGGGAGAGGGCTTGACTCGAGGCCAGAGTGCACTAGTGTGACGCGACCGATCGAGCGATTCGGGCGCGCGTCACGCGCCCCGCAGTCCGTCGAGACCGCGACGCTCGATTCCTGTCCCCACACAGAGATTCCCTAGCCATGCCGATCCGCTGCACCAAGCTGCGTCCGCCCCTTCTCTACCCGCTTCCGCCGAGACTGGCGCTCGCGCGCTCGAGGTTCCTCGACGCCGCAAACATCAACCTGCACGCCAAGCGCGTCGATGCGCGTCATCGCCATCACGAGTATCAGCGCAAGGTCTACTACTCACGACGTGCGCTCGAGCTCGACACGGAGCTCGAGGTGATCGAGGCGACCAGCTTCGACCCGTGGCACTCGCCGTGCGAGAGGCTCGTAGCCCTGCGGCTCGTGAAGGAGCCTCATCTGGGCGTCCACGTCCCGCTCCTCGCGAGCGAACCCCTGTACCTGCGACTCGTGCAGCGCTTCGGAGGTGCGGCGTGATCTCGCGCAACGAGTTCCTCGGTCTTGTGACCGACGTGCGTCGGCTCACGTCCATCGAGCCCATCGCGGGCAGGGCACTGTGGAACATCGTCTGCCACGACACCGATGTCCCGACGCGTCGCCGCTTCGCGCTCAGTGGCGTTCATCCCGAGTATCTGCGCGGCGCCGCGCGCGCCGCCGTTCGATTTCGTTTGCACCTCGCGCGCGAGTTTCAGGTTCCGAGCACCACCGTGCTCGTGCGCGACGCGCGCCTCGACATGTACTTCAAGCGGGACCTGCGCGCCGCACAGCGCGTGCCGCTCGTGTGCGAACCCGCATGGATCCGCCCGTCGCACCGCGGAGAGGCTTCGAGGGCGATCTTCCGCGCCGAGTTGGACGCGATTCAAGCCCGCATGGCTGCGACGGCGGCGCTCCAGCGTGCGGGGCTGTGGGAGATCGAAGACGGTCCTGTGACCGACTTGGAGGAGGACAGCGATGAGCAGGACGACGAGTGGAAGCTCCCCGAGTTGTGGCACTACAACGGCGACGACTGGCCGCTCGAGGCTCCGACCTGTGAGCTCGATCTCGAAGACGGCTTGAGCACGGAACAACCGCCCTGCGCTCGGCTGCTGTCGCCGCAGGAGTCACGCGCGCTCGGTCGCACGGTGTTCCACCGACTGCGCGCGGCCTGTCAGCGCGGCTGGAACGAACTGTGGAGCGCCGGAGTGCTCCACAACCCGCGTGTCGAGTACTGGGCCGAGTGATCGAGCCCCAAGAACCCTGACTTCCCCACTTCCCATCCGGAGCTCTGCACCATGCAACGAGAGTTCATCCACCCCGATCCCATTCGACTCGCGAGCCTGCGCGAGGACCTTTCCCGACACGGCTACTACCTGTTCTCGGGGCTGTGCCTGCGAGAGCTCTTCCGCGTCGGCAAGCTCGGACATGTCATCACTCCGCGCATGGTGAGAGAGCTTCGCCGTCGCGGGATCGGCCTCGCTTGCAGCGAAGAGCTGCGCTCGCAGGACCACTGGGCCGTCGCCTACGCGCTCGGGGGTCCGAGCCTTCCCGAAGGACTCGTCGAGCACGTGAGGGCGGTCAATCGGGTGCCGATGCCGAGGCGCTTGGGGCATGTGCTGCGCTTCATGGCCCGGACCGATCCCTCGCCGCTCATGTCCTAGACGCCGACGCGCCGCGCGGCGCGCACTATGATCCCTCGCCCCATGGTGCAGGAGTCGAGCTCGATGCGGACTTCGGTGATCGCGCTCGCGAGCGTGCTCGCGGTCGTGGCCATCGTGTTCGCACACGGGCTCGGCGGAGCGCTCGTCTACGACGACCTCCTGCTCGTGGCTCGCAATCCGGCGCTCGGGAGCTTCGAGGCGCTGAGCAGCGCGCTCGCGGGCGCGCACTGGGACTTCGTCGAGCCGGACCAAGCGCTGCGCGTCGGGTACTGGCGGCCGCTCGCCCTCGTGGCGCTCTACCTCGGGCGCGTGCTCGGCGATGGCGAGCCGTGGGGCTTCCACGCGATTTCGCTCGCGCTGCACCTCGGCGCGACGGCCGTAGCGTTCGCGCTCGCACGGCGGCTGATGCCGCAGAGCTCCGTGCTGGTCGCCGCGGCTGCAGCGCTCGTGTTTGGCCTGCACCCCGTGCACGTCGAGGCCGTCCTGTGGATCTCCGCGATCAACGACCCGCTGGCAGGACTGTTCGTGCTCGGATCGCTGCTCGCGCTCGCGGCGTGGCGCGATCGGGGTTCGCAAGGTGCAGCGATACTCGCGGGCGTGCTGCTCTTCGGCGGCTTGCTGTCGAAGGAGAGCGCGCTCGCGTGGTTCGCCCTCGCTCCGGTTATCGACTGGGCGCGCGGTCACCTCAAGACGGCGCCGCTCCGCGCGTACGGACCGGCGCTCGCAGCCCTCGCGGTCTATTGGATCGCTCGTACACAGGTCTTCGAGGATTCGAGCGCGGGCTTCGACCTCGTCACATCGCACTTGCGCGAAAGCGGGCTGCGCGCGCTGACGCTGCGGATCGAGCTCCTCGGCGGCGCGCTGGCGCTGCTCGCGTGGCCCGCACAGCTCAACTTGTTCCGCGAAGTGCGCCCCGAGATCCCTTGGGACGATGCACAGCTGTGGATCGCGGTCGCGGCGCTGGCGTTGTGGTGCTGTGCGCTCGCGGTGGCGCTCCGCCGCAACGCGCGCACGCTTGCGCTCGGCCTGCTGGTCACGCCGCTCGCCCTCGCACCCGCGCTCGTGCGCTTCGAGTCGATCGGCCGATTCCCGCTGTCGGATCGCTTCCTCTACGTTTCGGTCTTCGGATTCGCGCTGCTCGTCGCGCTCGCTTTGACGCGTCTTCGTCCGCGAGCGGCGCTCGCCGGACTGTTGCTCGTGTCGGGGGCGTTCGCGTGGCGCGACCTCGCGCGCCTTCCCGTTTGGATGGACGAGCTCGCCCTGTTCCGCGACGGCGTCGAGCAGAGTCCACGCAGCATGTACGTGCGCTGGGGCCTCGGCCGCGTGCTGATCGACCGCTTCCGCGCGACGCAGAACGGCGCGCTGCTGTTCGAGGCGAACGATCAGTTCCGCGCCGCGCAGGACCTCTCGCTCGAGTCGCCGCCGGATCCGAGCGTCTTGATCACAGCCTTCGACGAGATTCAGTCGAGCCTCGGAGTGGGCTGGTATCACCTGCTGTGCGGTCTCCACCTGCCGGAGGAGTGCACCGTCGACGAGGCCGAGATGATCTTCCGCAACCTCGCCGCGCGGCTTGCGGACGGCGCGCCGGGGAGCGCGGAGGCCCACTGCGGGCTGGGCGTCTCGCTCAAGCACCTAGGTCGCTTCGACGAGGCGCGCGACGAGCTGCAGCGCGCAGTGAAGTGCAATCCGCGCCACCACGCGTCGTGGTTCAACCTTGGGCGACTGCAGCTCGAGCGCGCAGAGTGGCGGGACGCGCTCGCGAGCCTAGGGAAGGCCGTCGAGCTCGCTCCTGACGACGTCGACAGCCAGCTCGCACTCGGCATGGCCGCGATCGAGCTCGACCTCGGCGACCGAGCGCGCGCCGCGCTCAGCCGCGCGCGTGCGCTCGCACCCGACAGCGCCGCACCGCTGCTCCAGCTCGGCGTGATGGCCGCACGAGAGAAGCGCTACGAGGTCGCACTCGACTTCTTCGAGCAGATTCTGCGCATCGAGGGCGGCAGCGGGCCCGCGCACCTCTTCCGCGGAAAGGTGCTGTTTGCCCTCGGACGGACCGGCGAGGCGCTGCGCGCGTTCTCCGACGCGGCGCGCTGGCTGCAGGAGCCTTCGAGCGATCCGCTGCGCCCGCAGCAGCTCGTCGAGGCCTTCTACAACGCGGGCGTGCTGCTCCTCCAGTCGTCGCCGCAGGACGCGCTCGCGCCGCTCGAAGAGGCACTCGCGCGCGACCCCGAAGGGCGCTGGACGCCCGGCCTGCGTCAGGTCGTCGAGGACCTGCGCGCCGCAGCGACGAAGTCGAAGTGAGCGCGCGATCTGAGAGCGCGCAGCACCTCGGAGCCAACTCTCGCGACGCACGATCGCCGCAGCGCCGCTCGAACACCGAGCGCGCCCGCAGAGTCCAACGATTGCAAGCGGCGCTAGTGGCCGAGCGCGTGCAGCGCGATCTCGTCGGTCTTGAAGACCGGCCCTTCGACGCAGCACTTCACGTTGGGCCATGCGCCGCGCGGACCTTCCGGCCGCGTGGGGATCGGACACGCGTTGCAGATGCCGACACCGCAGCCCATCAGGGTCTCGAGCGAGAGCCAGCAGTCGAGCCCGCGCGCGTCGCACCAGCTCGCCACGGATTCGAGCATGCGCTCGGGTCCGCACGCGAGCACGCGCACGCGCTCGGGCAGGGTGCCCTTGCGCTGGAGCTCCTCGAGAAGGTTCAGCACGTTGCCCTTGTGGCCGTGACTGCCGTCGATGGTCGCTGTGTGGACAGCGACTCCGAGCGACTCGAAGGCCGCCAAGTCGTAGAGCATCCCCTCGCGCGCCGCGCCAAAGAGAAAGTGCAGCTCGGCCCGCGTCGCCGCGCGCTGCCCGTCCATGCCCGCGAGCGCTTGCTCGACCGCCATGTAGAACGGCGCGGAGCCGACGCCGCCCGCGAGCATCACCCACGGCGCGCCGCCGCCGGTGAGCGCGGGCCAGCCATTGCCGAGCGGGCCGATCGTGCGCAGCCACGTGCCCGGCCTGCTTTGAGCGAGCGCGCTCGTGCCGCGCCCCATCACCTTGATCAAGAACTCGAGCTCGTCGCCGTGCTGGCGGTAGATCGAGAAGGGGCGCGGGATCGAAGGCGAGAGCGCGTCTTCGCGGCGCAGCATGAAGAAGCGGCTCGCGCGCACGGGGGCGAGCGGGCGCTCGGGCCGGATGCGCAAGAGCACGCCGTCCTCGCCGCAGGGCGTGACGGAGACGACCTCGGAGCGGAAGGAGCGTGCGTCGGGCGGGGGCGCGGGCATGGAGCCTGAGAGGATAGCGCGGGTGGCCCGAAATCCCGCGGGCGCCACTCGGGGCCGCCCCCTATCCTCTGCGCGCTCCAACCATGCAGATCTTCAGCGAACCGATCCTGACCGAGCTCTCCCGACGGACCGGCGTGCCGATGGCGCAGCTCAAGCTCGAGCGCCCTCGCGACCCCAAGCTCGGCGATCTCGCCTTCCCCTGCTTCCTCGTCGCCAAGGAGCGCAAGCAGGCGCCGCCCGCCGTCGCAGCCGAGCTCGCCGCTTCGTTGTCCGGTGTGCTGTCCGGCATCACTGCGAGCGCCGCAGGCCCCTACCTCAACTTCCGCATCGATCGGACGCTGCTCGCGCGCGAAATCTGCGCCGAGGTCGCGATCGCGGGCGAGCGCTACGGCGCGAGCGACGAGGGCGCAGGCAAGACGGTCGTGATCGACTTCAGCTCGCCCAACATCGCGAAGCCCATGCACATCGGGCACATCCGCTCGACGATCATCGGCGCCGCGCTCGTGCGCATCTTCCGCCACCTCGGCTACAAGGTCGTCGGCATCAACCACATCGGCGACTGGGGCGCGCAGTTCGGCGGCCTCGTGGTCGCTCTGCGGCGCTGGCGCGGCGAGGTCGACCTCGAAGCGGATCCCGTGATGGGCCTCCTCGACCTCTACCAGCGCAGCAAGACGGCGCTGAAGGACGACGAGGCCTTCCAGAAAGAGGCGGTCGCGGCGTACCAAGAGCTCGAGAGCGGCCGCGAGGGCGAGGTGCGCGAGCTGTGGCGTTGGGTCACCGAAGTCTCGATGCGCGGCTTCAACGCGACCTACGCGCGCTTGGGCGTCTCGCACGAGCTCGTGCGCGGTGAGAGCTGGTACGAGCCCCTGCTCGCACCCACCTTGGAGCGCGTCAAGGCCGCCGGAGTGACCGAGATTTCGCAGGGCGCGCTGGTCGTGCAGCTCGGTGAAATCGAAAAGTCGCTGAAGGAGACGCCCTGTCTCTTGCAGCAGACCAACGGCACGACGCTGTACGCGACGCGCGATCTCGCGGCGCTGTTCTCGCGCTGGGAGGAGTTCGGCTTCGAGCGCTGCCTGTACGTCGTCGGAGGCGAGCAGAAGCTGCACTTCCGCCAGCTCAAGGGCGTGCTCAAGCGCATGCAGCAGGACTGGGAGCCGCGCGTCGAGCACATCGACTTCGGCCTCTTGCTCGGACCGGGCCGCAAGAAGATTGCGAGCCGCAAGCGCGGCGAGGTACTCGTGCTCGACGACCTGCTCGACGAGGTCACCGAGGCGGCGCAAGCGGTGATCGAGGCCAAGAACCCCGCGCTCCCCGACCGCGAGCGCGTCGCGGCACAGGTCGCACTCGGCGCGCTCGTCTTCAACGACCTCAAGCGCGAGCGCATCAAGGACGTGATCTTCGACGAGGCCGAGATCCTCTCCTTCGAAGGTGACACCGGCCCCTACCTCCAGTTCACCCACGCGCGACTCGCGTCGATCTTGCGCAAGGCCGTGAGCACCGGCGACGCGGCCCTCGCGTCCAAGCCCGACTGGTCCGCTCTGGAGAACGCGGGCGAGATCCTGGTCTCGATCGGGCGCTTCGCCGACGTGGTCCGCTCCGCCGGCGCCAAGGCCGAGCCGAGCGAGCTGTCCCAGTACCTGCTCGCGCTCGCGCGCGACGTCTCGACGTGGGTCTCGTCCTCCGAGAACCGTGTGCTGGGCACGTCCGGCCCCGAAGGAGCCGCCCGTGTCGCCCTGGTTCGCTGTGCTAAGTCTTGTCTGGGCAATGGCTTGCGACTGATCGGCATCCCCGCGCCCGAGGAGATGTAGGTCCGCGTCCCGCGGAATCCGCAGGCGCCGATGGAGCAATCGGCCCGCGCGCAAGTCACACTCACGCTCGCCTTCTCCGCGAACCCGCCTTTCGAGCGAGTCCCCACCGTGATCGAACGCTTCATCCGCGACGTCCCCGACTTCCCCAAGCCGGGCATCCTGTTCAAGGACATCACGCCCCTCCTGCAGGATTCCAAGGCCTTTGGGCACTGCATCGAGCAGCTGCTCGCCCTTGTGCCGCCGAGCTCGTACGACGTCATCTGCGGGATCGAGTCGCGCGGGTTTCTGTTCGGCGCCCCGCTGGCGCTGCGCGCGGGCAAGGGCTTCGTGCCCATCCGCAAGCCCGGCAAGCTTCCCTACAAGTCCGTGAGCCAGAGCTACGACCTCGAATATGGGACGGACAAGATCGAGATCCACGTCGACGCCGTGCAGAAGGGTCAACGCGTGCTGATCGTCGACGACGTGCTCGCCACGGGCGGCACGATGGGCGCGGCGGTCAAGCTCGTCCGACAGGTCGGCGGCACGGTGGCCGGAACCTGCTTCGTGATGGAGCTTCTGTTCCTGAACGGCCGCCAGCGCCTCTCCGACGTTGCGGTTCACTCGCTGGTGAAGTACTAGAGAGGGTCGATGGCCCAGAAGAAGACCCCCGCCGCGAGCGCCAAGCCCGGCGCACGCCCCACCAAGCCGCTGTCGGCGCCCTCGCCCAAGGGCGGCGCCGCGCTGAGCAAGGCCGCGGGAGTGAAGCCCACGGGCGCGCCGAAGGCCCCCCTGGGCAAGGCTCAAAAGGTCGCGAGCACCTCGAAGGTCGCGCCCCGAAATTCGGCGCCCGGCAAGGTCGCGATCGGAAAGGCCGCGTCCGGCAAGGCCGCGCCGGCAAAAGCCATGCCCGCCGAACGGCCCGGCCGTGCGATCGCGGCGATGACGACGCCGACGTCGAAGGGCAAACCGACGAAGCTCGCCGCCACCGCACCGCAACCGAAGAAATCCGCGGCGCAAAAGCTCAAGTCTGACGCCCAAGCGCCGAAAACTGCGGACATGAGCAGCGCGGCGCCGGCGAAGAAACAACGTACGACCCCCAAGGCCGACGGCGCAGCGAACGCCAGCGCTCCCAAGACGCAAGCGCCGAAGGCGAGCGCGGGCAAGGGAGCCTCCAAGGCCGAACCCCGCAAGCCCGCCCCGGGCAAGTCGACGCCGAGCAAGGCCGGCGCGGCCGCAGCCAAGTCGACCCCGGCCCCGAAAGTCACGCCGACCGCGAAGGGCAAGCCGACCTCCAAGTCGGGCGCGAAGTCCAAGCAACCCGAGCCGATCGAACCCGAAGAGGCGTCGGCCGAGGAGGCCGTCGACGAGAACAACCTCTCGGAATCCGACGCCAAGGAAGCAGAAGAGCTCGACCCGGTCCTGAAGCTCAAGATCCCCGAGATCGAATAGCCCAAGGTCGCGCGCGTCTCGATCAAGCCCAAGAA
>JBIKYW010000576.1:0-2540 GCA_044355055.1 Planctomycetota bacterium
GACGCCCGGTCGAAGCCTCGACGTCATAGATCGAGATGGAGTTGGACGCGCGCTGGGCGACGTAGACGTAGCGACCACTGGGGTGCGCGACGACGCCGCGCGGACTCGCGGCACCGCTGGTTGGCACCGAGTAGCCGGTGGGGCAGAGAAGCCCCGTTCTCGGATCGGGGCGGTAGGTCGAGAGCGTGGAGTCGGCGGTGTTGGCCACGACGACCGACTGCAGCGGCGCGACGACGCCGAGCTGGAGGCTCGTTTCGGATGCGCCGCTCGGGTTCTCTCCGCGCACGGTGTACGTGGCGATGGGCGACAGCTCGGAGGGCACGCCCGCGATGGTTCCATCGACCCCCAGCGAGAGGCCCGCCGGAAGGCTCGGCGTCACGGTCCACGTCGTCGGCGCTCCGCCTCGGTAGGTCGGAACGAGCCCCTCCGCGGTGGCGCCTTGCAAGACCAACTCCAAGCTCCGCGGATACGCGAGGCCCTTGGGGGCATCCGGCGGGGAGTCTCCGCCGCCGCCTCCACCGCAGGCGCCACAGGCCCACAGCGCCGCGGCTGCGAGCCAGCGGTCGAAGGGGCGGAGCCGGACGGAATTGGGATCAGGTTGGGTCAAGGGCGAAGGGACTGGACCGAGAGTCGGACTTGGGTGCGTCGTGGGGCGGGGTAGCGGGCTCAGGCCACCCGCTCGGGGCAGCGTAAAGCAAGATTGTAGCCCGAGTTGCTTCATGGTGAAGCCGGAACCGTCTCGATCGCCCCATGACGACTTGCTCATGGGGTCCTTGGGCCACGCCGCGCGCCGCCCTACGTGGCTGAAATCCGAAGCGCGGAATCAGCCGCGTGCGGAGGCGCCGACGAGCCTCGAAGCCAGCTCGCGCGCCTTGATCACGCACTGATCCGAGTTGTCGTATTCGAAGCGCCCGAAGCGACCCAGCGGCACGAGTCCGACGGAGTCGAGCCAGTCGAACGCGGCCTTGCGGCGTGCGTGGTAGGCCGCGTCGAACACGACGTAGGCGTGGCGCGTCGTCACGCGGTCGGTGAAGAGCACCTCCGAGCGCGCGAGGAGCCCGGCCTGCTCGAGTCCGGCGAGCACTTCGCGCTCGAGCTCCGGCCCCGGTGCGGGCGCGCCCCCGGGATGCGTCACTTCGCACAGCAGCGAGCTGCGCCCCGCGGGCGCCATCCCCGGCGCGTAGTTCGACATGTACGTGACACGGTTAGTCGGGCCCTGCTCGGGGTGCGGCAGGTAGATCCACGACAGCTCAGGGTGCTCGGGTCGCGCGAGCGCGACAAGGAAGCACGTGATCGAGTTGTATTCGAGGCTGCGCATCGCCTCGGCTGGCGCCGCGGGCATGTCGCGGACGATCGACGGGAGGTCCGTGAGGGCGAGCGTGCTGACGACGCGGTCGAAGTGCTCGCCGTTGACGGTCCAGCCATCCCGCAGGCGCACGACCTCGCCGACGCGCGTCGAGAGCCGCACGCGGTCGAGCAGCGTGCTCGCGATTCCGTCGGTGATCGCTTGGAAGCCGCCCGTGCGCGGGTAGAAGAAGATCGACTGGTGCGTGTAGCCCTCGGTGCGGATGCCGATCGACGCGCGCAGCACATCGTCGACGGGCGCGTCGGGCACACGCCCCGCGACCCAATCGCTCGAGAGGAAATCGAGCTCGCGCTTCCAGACCTTCGCGTTGTACGGGTCCATGAAGTGCTTCGCGATGCCGTCGCCGAAGCGCCAGCGCACCCAAGCGCCGAACTGCGTCGGGGCCTTCGAGCCGTCGACTTGGCGGCGGTGCCACGCGTCGATGTAGCCGCGCAGGCAGTCGAAGTTGGCCTGCGGCGGGAGGTCGCCGAGGCCGTTCTCGAAGGGATAGTGCACCCAGCGGTCGCCGAAGCGGATCTTGGTGTGTCGATCGCGCGTGACGAAGGCGCTTTCGCCACCGGCGCAGGCCTTCATCCACGCCATGGCCGCCGCGTCCTTGCTGTAGAGGATGTGGCCGCCGGTGACGTCGTAAGTGAAACCGTCGACGGTCTTCGAGGCACACAGGCCGCCGACCTCGCGCCCCGCTTCGAACAAAGTGAGCGACTCGCGCGGCAGGCCGCCTTCCACGAGGAAGCGGGCCAGCGCGAGGCCTGAGATTCCGGCGCCGAGGATGGCGATCTTCAAGGGGCGGGGTCCTGCATGGGCGCTGGGAAGGGCGCGGGGAAAAACGATACCCGCGGGCGGGCGAGGGAGCGAGCGGCGCGCCGGATCAGCGCGAGCGGACGAGGGTCGCGCGGTCGATTTTTTCGCGCTCCAGAACGGGCTGCGCGTCCGCGAGCCAGCGCCGACCGTCCTCGGTGTAGCCCGCGGTCGGAGCCAGCCCGGGCTGGAGTGCGCCGAAGTGCTCGTTGAAGCACTCCATCGCGGTCTCGCGCGCGTACTTCGCCATGCAGGAAGCCACAGCGACCGCGAACGACTGGGACTCGGCTCGCTCGGCGAAAGCGATGTCCATGCGGCGCGGGCCGCCGCGGCGCTCGGTGAGCCGATAGCGCGAGAGCTCTGCGCTCTCGTCGAC
>JBIKYW010000577.1:0-2538 GCA_044355055.1 Planctomycetota bacterium
TCGTGGACCTCGTACACCGCCCGCTCGATCAGGCCCATGATGCGCTGGATCAGCGCTTCGGCATTGGGTTTCTTGCGCGCCGTTCGGATCAAGCGGCCGATATCGCGACCGGTGAGGCGCTCCTTCAAAGGGACGTGCAGCCCGTGCTCTTCGAGCTGCGCCGCGACCGCCTCGATTTCCTCAGGGCTCTTCTCCTTGTGGACGCGATAGATCGTCGGCAGACCGCGATCGCGGAATAGGTCCCCCACAGCTTGGTTCGCCGCGAGGGCGGTTTCTTCGATGAGCGCCATCGAGAAATAGCGGGGGTAGTCGACCACCTTGACGGGCTCGCCGCGCTCGTCGAAGACGAACTTGCGCTCGCGCGACTGCATCCGCATCGAGCCCTTGGCATCGCGCAGCTGCTGTTGGCGCATCGTCCACTTGCGGAAGTGCTCGAGCGGCTCACGCAGGTGCGCGATCGCACGAGTTTCCTCGGTGTCATTGCCGTCGAGGAGCTCTTGGACGACGCGATACGTGTTGCGCTTGACGCTGCGGATCACGCTCTTCGCGATGCGCGACGAAGTGCGACGGCCTGCTGCGTCGAACACCATGAACACGGAGTACGCGAGGCGGTCGCGGCCTTCGACGAGCGAACACAGATGGTTCGAGAGCTCCTCGGGGAGCATCGGAACCACTTGGTCGGGCAGGTAGATGCTGGTTGCGCGCGACAACGCCTCCGCGTCGAGCGCCGTCTCCGGCCGGACATAGTGCGCGACGTCCGCGATGTGCACCCCGACTTCGTACGCTCCGGCTTCGAGCGCTTGAATCGAGATCGCGTCGTCGTAGTCCTTCGCGTCGTCGCCGTCGATCGTGAAGATGCACTGCTCGCGCAGGTCGAGTCGGCCGCGCTTGTCGTCCTCGGTGGGATCTTGTGGCAGGTGCTCCACTTCGCGTCGTACGTCCTCGGGAAACACCGTTCGCACGCGGAACGATGCGAGGATTTGCATCTCTTCGGTCTCGCAGTCCTTGTACGCCGCGGGTCCGTGGAGCATCGGCTCGAAGGCCGGCGGACGGCGCGAGATACGCTCGCGCGCTTGGGCCTCCGCGATGTCGTCGATCTTGCGCTCGGGACCGAAGTCGCTGATGAACTTGAACTTCGGCGCGGGCTGGGTCGGTTCCGGCGTCGGCGTGCCACGCTGCTTCGCGAGGTCCTTGAAGCTCGTGAACTTCTTCTTGTCGTCACTCATGGGCGCGCCTTCCTGCGCTGCCAAACCTGGACGATCAGCGCCACGCCGAGTGCGACGAGGATCGGGTCCAGCGGGAAGCGGTAGCGCTCGGAGACGTGCGACACATAGTACGGCGTGCCGAAGACGAGCAGCGATGCCCCGAGAAGAAGGCGGACGTCGAAGGCGAGCGAAAGCCAGCCGAGTGCGGCGACCCCTAGGATGCCTGCGAGTGCGAAAGCCGCGAACTTGATCCAGCTGGCGGGATCCCGTGAGGCGCCCGCGCCTGCGGAAGTGCGCGTGTCGCTGGTCGGCGGCTCGCCGACCCAGAAGAGGGAGAGACGGCGCGCGGTCAGGGCTCCGAATTCGCTCGGATGCTCGGAGATCCACGCCTTGGCCCGTTGGAAGTCGCGAGCGCAGTACTCGGCCTCGCCGAGCTCGCGGTACTGCGTGAGTTCGCTCTCGACGTGCGACGGGTGGTACTTGAACGGCAGCGGGCGTCCGGTGGACTCGTCGTGGTTGCCGATGCGGAGCTCGACGCCGAGGTTCGGGCGCAGGGAGAAGGATCCGAGGACCAGCTGGTTGCGCGCCATCCAAGGCAGGCAGAGGAGCACGGCGCACGCTGCGAACGTCAGAGCGCTGCGAACTCCTCCTCGCTTGTAGAGCCAAGCCATGAGGATCGGGCCCAAGCTCATCGGTGCGGGGTTGAGGAAGAGCAGTGCGCCGAAGCCAAGGCCGCATCGGGCCGCGTCCGCACTGGAAGCCCGCGCGCGCAGCGCCGTGATGAACACCAACGACAGCGCGAGCGCGACGAACGTGGTGTCCCACACGACCTGCGCAGCGTTCGCGATCGAGATCGGGTACAGCGCGAATGTCCAGCCAGCGATCAGCGCTGCCCGTGAATGGCCGAGCAACTCGCACAGCCGCACGATGGCGAGCGCTGTAGCGGCCGATGCCAGCGCTTGAACGAGCACGACGATCCAAGCCGCAGCGGAAGTCACGCCGCCTCCGAGTTCCATCGCCGAAGCCAAGAACAGCGGATACGGCGGCGTGAGCCACGCGGTCGGGCCGGTGCCGTGCCCCCAAGGATCGCTGTAGCCGCGTCCTTCGAGGAGCGCCTGCGCGATGCAGGCGGGCTCGTGGCCCCATTGCCACGCGCTCGTGCCGGGCGCGAGAGGGACAGAGCCCAGCGCGAGCGCGGCGAGCACGCGCAATGCGAACGCCGCAGCGAGCAGCGCGAGGAGGTGCTTGCGGCTCGCTGCGGGCGTCGGGTTCACGCGCTCACTTCACGATGAAGTTGATCAGGCGGCCGGGGACGAGCACGACCTTCACGGTC
>JBIKYW010000578.1:0-2534 GCA_044355055.1 Planctomycetota bacterium
GAGCCCCGACGGATGGCACGCGAACGACAGGCCGACCGCGGCTCCGGAAGCGAACAAAGCTCGCGCCCCGCCGTCGCGCGCGTGCACCACCGCCGCCCACGCAGCGAGCGCGCCGAAGAAGATCGTCGCGGCCCACGGGCGCTCGTGCGTCGAGATCTGCACGTTCAAGAGGCACGTCGCCGACAGGTACGCCGCCGCGAGCGCGCCCCGTTCCATGCCTGCCGCACGCGCGGCGCGATACACCGCCCACGCCGTGAGCGCGCCAAAGAGTGCCATCCATGCGCGCGCCGGAACGTGCAACAGCCCGGGCCGCAGCGTCACTTCCCGCTGAAAATCCTGAGGATTCCCCCACGCCCCTGCTGCGCGTCCGAGCGCGTACTCCGCCGCGTACGTCGGCAGCAAGAGGTACGGCACCAGGTAGGGATAGCTCATGTCCGCCGAGATCGGCGGCGCGAGGTTGCGCTCGCTCGCCATCACGAGCGAGCGCTTGATCATGTGGTGATCGGGCACGTAGCGCCGCGGCAGACCGTGCTCGATCGGCGCGAGCCGCAGCGCGAGCGCGAGCAAGACGAGCGCGACGAGGAGCTTGCGGACCGAAGGCATGCGCCGTGGGCGTCCGTGCGCCTCAGGCGTCGGGATCGACGTCGAAGCGCTTCAAGAAGTCGTCGAGCTTGTCAACGTTCTCGAGCTTGTGGACGAGGAGCTCCATCGCCTCGGCGAAGTTCATCTTGAGCAACACGCGCCGCAGGACCTGCACGCGCCGCAGGCGCGTCGAAGAGTGCAGCTTCTCTTCCTTGCGGGTGCCCGAGCGCTCGACGTCGATAGCGGGGAAGATGCGTCGATCCGCGAGCTTGCGCGACAGCACGATCTCCATGTTGCCGGTGCCCTTGAACTCCTCGAACACCATCTGGTCGAGGCGCGAGCCCGTGTCGACGAGGGTCGTGCCGAGGATCGTCAGCGAACCTGCGGTCTCGGTGTTGCGCGCCATCCCGAAGAACGCGCGCGGGCGCTCCATGGCGCGCGAGTCGAGGCCGCCCGACATCGTCTTGCCCGAAGTACCGGCGTGGTTGTTGTAGGCGCGCGCGAGGCGCGTGATCGAGTCGAGCAAGAGCACCACGTCCTGCCCGAGCTCGACCAAGCGCTGGCAGCGCTTGAACACGACCTCTGCGATCTCGACGTGGTTCTTGGTGTCTTCGTCATTGGTGCTGACAAACACCTGCCCCTTCGTGCTGCGCTGCCACTCGGTCGCCTCCTCGGGCCGCTCGTCGACGAGCAGCACGATCAGGTTCACGTCGGGATAGCCCTCGGTGATCGCGTTGGCGAACTTGCGCATCAGGATCGTCTTGCCCGAGCGCGGCGGAGCGACGATCAAGCCGCGCGAGCCGCGCCCCACCGGACACACGACGTCGAGCACGCGCATCGACACATCGCCCTGCACGTCGCCGACCGCGTAGTGGAAGTCGGGGTCGATGCTGGTGAGCTTTTTGAACTGCGGCACGTCGAGCATCTGCCGCGGATCCTTGCCGTCGACCTGATCGACGGAGAGCAGCGCGTACTTGTGCTGCTGACCGCGGCCGCACGGCCCCGTGATCAGCGAGCCCTCGCGCAGCTTCAGCCGCTGCACCAAGTGCTGGGGCACCCAGATGTCTTCCTTGCTCGGCAGGTACTGGGCCTCGATGCGCCGCAGCACGCCGTGGCCGCTCTTCTCCATCACGAGCATGCCGGTGAGCACCTGCGCCGGCGCGCGCTCGTGGTGCGGGCGCTGTCCGTGCCCGTGCGGGGCGCGCGCCTCGGCCGGGCCCTCGCGCGGCTCCAAGTCGGTCTCCGCCGCTGCGGGGGCGCCGTCGCTCGCGGGACGCGCCTCACCTTCGGGGCGAGGCCCGCCCTCGAATCCGCGCCCGCCGCGGCCGCGACGTCCGCGCCGCCGACGTCGACGCTGGCCGTCGCCCCACTCGCCGCGATCCGAACCACCGCCCGCGGACTCGCCACCCTCGCCCTCGGGCCCATCCCAATCGCCTTCGCTGCTCGGCTCGCCCTCGGGCGCATCCCGCCGCTCGGGCTCGCTGCCGCTGGCGCGACGCTCGGCCTCCGCTGCCCCACCGGCGCCCTCGTCGCGCCGACGCCGCCCCTGTCGATCCTCGCCGCGACCCGGGCGCGGCTCCCCACGTCCCCCGCGATCGTCGCCGGGAGCGCGCCGCGCAGGCGCAGGCTCGCGCGGCGGCAGCGGCGTAACCGGGCGGTTGAGGTGCACCGTCGGCTGGAACTCCGTCGGGGCCGCGGGCTTGGGCGGCTCGACGTCCGGAGGGACTTCGAGGGCGCCGAAAGGGATCTCTTCCCAGGACTTGGGCTTGGAGCTGTCGTTCACTGCGTGGCTCTCCGCCGCGTGCGGCGGGGTCAGGGTACGTGCGAGTCGAGTGCGGACCTTGGAGCGCCTCGGGAAGCGACCGCGGACGTTCCTTCGCGCCGCGCGGGCGCTGGAGAGACGTCCGAAGCCGAGCCTCGGAGAGAGCTCGGTCGCCGGCGACCGGTCGCGT
>JBIKYW010000113.1:0-8554 GCA_044355055.1 Planctomycetota bacterium
GGAAGCGAGCGCTGTGCCTGCCCCGCGTCGGGACCGCGGCTCGGCGCGGGCTCGCTGTAGGAGCCGCTGCGCGTCTTGATCACGATCCCAGCGTCACGCGCGGTGTCCTGCGCCTGCGCGGTGACGATCGTGCCCTCTTCGATCTCGATCACGCGCCCGCTAGCGCGCCGCACGTCTTCACTGGTGAGGAAGCGAGTCATGGTTCACGCAAAGGGCACGGGGCCCGAGGGGGTCATGCGCGCGACGCTGGCGCGTCCGCCGGAGACGACGACGACGTAGGTCGCGTCGGAAGAGAGCATCTTGGACCAGGTGCACGATCCGGGGCTGCATGCGCTGCCGCAGCCACAACCCGCGGCGGGAGACGCTGCACCCGCGGCCGCAGTTTCGCCTTCGCGCACGACGGAGATGCCGCGTTCGAACGCCGCATCGAGCGCGGCGGGCGTCGCGAGTGCGCCCGCGCGGAGCACGAGTCGAGAACCACGCGTCATCGCGCGCACGTCCGCCTCGGTGTAAAGCTCCTTGTTCGCCACGAGAGTTCGCTGCGTCGGCTCGGGCCTAGAGGTGACCCGAGAGCTCGGGGTGCGGGCGCGGAATCACGACCTCGCGCGCGAGCATCCCGCTCGAACCCGCCTGCCCGGCGCCCGAGGTGATCGACGAGCGCACGTCGGAGAGCGCGCCCGTGAGCACGAAGAAGCTCTTGCCGTGAAGGCCGTTGGCGATGCGCAGGTCGATCAGATCCACGGAAGCGGTCTTGAGCGCGACATCGGCAGCGACGATCGCGCTCGCCACGGTCGTGGTCTCGATCACACCGAGCGCGTCGAGCTGGCCGCTGATGCGCCCGCCCTTGCGGCGCAGCATCGGCACGATCTGCTCGTGCACCTGCGGAATCACGAGCTGGTCGACGAGGTCGGTGCCGGCGAGCTCCGCGCCCCGCCGCGCGCTCGCGCGGACGTCGAGCACGCCGCCCGTGAACAGCAGCACGTACTTGCCCGGCTGGACCGGCGTCGCGAACAAGAGCTCGACCGCGGCCTCCTTCAGCACGGCGTCCGCGACCTCGATGCCGCGCGCGACCGACGAGAGCTCCAACAGTCCGATGCAGGGCTCGAGCGCCGCGTCCTCGCGCAGCTCGGGGTTCAAGTCGTTGCGGTTCATCACTTGCTCCTCTCGCGCGTCGGCGCGGCGGGTTGATCGTGCTGCGGCGTCGGGCCGACCGAGCTGCCATCCGCGAGCTCGGCGCGATCGACGATCGCTGCCACGGCGGTTTGGAATCCGATGTCGTGCCCCTTGCCGATCACATGGCGCGCGGCGCGTCCGAACACGACGAGCACGCGCTCGCCGATGCCCGCGCCGAGCGGGTCGACGGCGATCAGGGTCTCCGCGCTCTGCTTGCCATCGCGCGTGTAGGGCTGGATCACAAGGAAGCGACAGCCCGTGAGCGTGGGGTCCTTCACCGTGGACCAGACGTGGCCTACGACGGTGCCGAGCAGCATCCCTAGCTCCCCTTCTTGCGCGCGCTGCGCGCCGACGGCTCACCGCCGCCTTCGTTGTCCATCCAGTGCGCGGGCGCGAGCGGCGCGTCGAGCTCGTCGACGATGCCCACGACCGCGGCCTCGAACGCAAAGTCGCCGTCGCCGCCGCACGCCACGCGCGCAGCCTTCCCGAAGGCGACGATCACGCGCTGGCCAAAGGCCGCTCCCAGCGGATCCGCGGCGATCACCGGCGTCACCTTGCCCGCGCCCGGCTCGCGTCGCTCGTCGAGCGCCTCGATCACGAGCAGGCGCTTGCCGACCAAGTCGGCGGCCTTGCGCGTGGCCCACACCTCTCCGACGACCCGCCCGAGGAACATCTAGTCGACCCCCGAGTTGTCGCGGCCTTGGACCGACGCGAGCGCGCGGTGGACCGCGGCGACCGCGGCGTCGATCTCGGCATCCGTGCCCGCGAGCCGCAGGCGACCGACGGCGCCGTGCGCGCCCAAGCCCACGATGCGGATCGGCGCGGCCTTCTCGGCCTCGTTCGCCGCCAGCAGCACCCACACCGCTGGGTTCACTTCGAGCGTGTAGAGCGTGTCTTGCGCGAGCAAGAGCATCCCGTTGCGCGTGCGGTTGATCAGCATCGCGTGGTGCGAGTCGACCTGCCGGATGATCTCGTCCGTCAGGAGGTTCGGGCGCAGCCCGTCGGCGTAGCCCACGCCCGCCGCCTCGAGGATCAGCCGACCCGCCTCGCGAACCTGACCCTGGTCGGGGCCGTGCACTTCGAGCGTGCCGTAGCTGCGCTCGGTGACGAGTGCGCCCGGCGTGACTCGACAGCGCTTGAGCGCCACGTCCATCAGGCGATTGATCACGATGCCCGGCCGCGCTTCGAGCCAAAACGCGCTCTCCCCCACGACGGGGAAATAGCCGTCGCTCGACGCCGCGACGGTCGCGGCGAACTGCGGCTGCATGTGGTCGATGACCAGTGCGCCGCGTAGCTCGAGGGCCGTGGTGGAACGCGGAGGCATGGAGTGTCACGCCGCTCCGAAGCGGAGCAGCGACCGTCTCACTTCTTCTTCTCGTCCGTCGGCGGCAGGAAGTCCGCGAGGTCGATCGCCGGACGCGGAATGACGTGCGTACCGACGAGCTCGCCCACGCGACGCGCACCGGCGGCGCCGGCTTCGACCGCGGCCTTCACCGCGCCGACTTCGCCGCGCACCATCACGGTCACGAGCCCGCCGCCCGACTTCTCGTAGCGGCCGAGCAGCGTGACCTTCGCGGCCTTGCACATCGCATCGGCGGCCTCGATGGCGCCGACCAAGCCCTTGGTCTCGATCATGCCGAGGGCGACGAGGTTCTCAGTTGCCATATTGAACTTGCTTTTCTCTTCGAAGGGTCAGAGGGGTTGTTGCGGTGTTCGCTTCAGGCGTTGCACGCGCCTGTTGCGACGTTTTGGTGAGCGCAGCCCTTGCAAGGGCCGAGCGGGCAGCCCGCGCCCGCGTGCTCCATCAGCTTTTGGATCTCCGCGGGCGTGAGCGCGCCGCCGACGACGTGCGCGCCCGAGCGCGGCGCAGTGAACGTGGGAGCCTGCGCAGGCGCGCTCGCCGGACGGACTGTCGGCGCGGCGCCGGCGGCGTAGCCCTCGGGGGACTTCGCGGCGGCCTGCACCTTGGGCGTGGTGAACGTCGGAGCGCGCGACGTCGACGGAGCGCTGGCTGCGCGCTCGGGCGCCGGAGTCGGTGCCGGAGTCGGACGCGGCGACACGGATCCGGCGGAGTGCGCCGAGCCCGTCGAGTGCCCTGCGCCGCCCGAATGAGAAGGCGCGCTCTCCGCGCGGCTCGAGCCCTCGCGCGGAAGGAACGCGGGATTCCCCGTCCAGTTGCTCGCAGGCGAGCTCTCGACGCTCTTGCGCTCGCTCGCCGCGGCGCGCGCGGGCGCGTCCTGCAGGAGCGAGCCGCGCGGGTTCGACTCGCCGCTCATGCGCGCGGCGCGAGCATGGTCGCGGCGCTGCATCTCTTCCCAGTCGCGGCGCGGGAACGCGACGCGCTTGAAGTTGATCAAGTGGCGCGCGCTGATGTTGTCGCTCGTGATGTTGCCCGCCTGCGGGCCGCAGCCGAGGCTCACCGAGGGCGTCAGGTGCGTGCTGTAGCCGACCGCGCCCTGCGACGAAGGGCCGTTCACGATGATGCGGCTCGCAGGCTTCTCCAAGTACCAGGCCTCGAGCACGCGCTCGTCGCGCGCCCACACGGCGCAGGTGTGGCCGAGGCCGTCGAAGTGCAGCGTCTTCATCGACACCGCGCAGCCTTCCTTCCAACCGTCGACGACGTGCAGGGAGAGCACCGGCGCGAGGATCTCGATCGAGAGCGGCCACTCCTTGCCGACGCCGCCTTGGTACGCGAGCAGGAGCGTCGTCTCGCGCGGCACCGCGAAACCCGCCCACTCCGCGAGCTTGTACGGATCCTGACCGACGACCTCGGGGTTCATGTGCCCGTGGCGGTTGCACAGGGCCGCGAGCTTCTTCGTCTCAACCTCGTTGCAGAGGTGCGCGCCGTTGCGCACGAGCTCGGCGATCAGCGCGTCGTGGATCGGCTTGTCGATCACCAGAGCCTGCTCGGAGCAGCAGAACGTGCCATTGTCGAAGCTCTGACTCTGCACGATCGCGCGCGCGGCGGCCGCGACGTCGGCCGAGCGGTCGATGTAGCACGGCACGTTGCCCGGCCCGACACCGTAGGCCGGCTTGCCCGACGAGTACGCGGCCTGCACCAGCCCGGTGCCGCCCGTCGCGAGAATCACCGAGACGCGCTTGTGCTTCATCAGCGCGCCCGTCGACTCGATCGTCGGGTTGGAGAGCGAGAGCACGAGGTCGGGCGGGCCGCCGGCGCGCTCGATCGCGCGGCGCAGCACCTCGACGGTCTCGCCGATGCAACGCTTGGCCCGCGGGTGCGGACTGATCACGATGGCGTTGCGCCCCTTGACCGAGATCAGCGACTTGAAGAGCGCCGTCGAGGTCGGGTTGGTCGTCGGGATGATGCCCGCGACCACGCCGACCGGCGTCGCGACCTCGACGATGCCCGTGCGCTCGTCGCGCGAGACGATGCCGACCGTCTTGAGGTCTTGGATCGACGCCCACGTGCCCTCGGAACCGAAGAGGTTCTTCAGCACCTTGTAGTGCACGCGTCCGATGCCCGATTCCTCGACCGCGAGCTTGGCGAGGTCGTAGGCCGCGCGCGCGCCTGCCTCGGCCATCGCCTTGCAGAGGTTGTCGACCTGCGCCTGCGAAAACGAGTGCACGGCTTCGCAGGCGCGCCATGCACGCTCCGCGTAGTCGCGCACCTCTTGGAGGGCGCGCAGATCGGGATCGAGGTTCGTCACGGGCTAAAGGCGCCGCGCCACACGCGCGGCGCGCGGCACATCAGTCGGCCTTGCCGTCCCACGCGCCCTTCTTCACGGGCTTCAGCTCCGGGAGGATCTTCCAGAGCTGCTCGTGCGGGCGCGGAATCACGTGGACGCTGACGAGCTCGCCCACGCGGCGCGCGGCGGCAGCGCCGGCGTCCGTGGCGGCCTTGACCGCGCCGACCTCGCCCGAGACGAACATCGTGTTGAGCCCGGCGGTCACGTTGACCTTGCCGAACAGCGCCACCTCGGCCGCCTTGACCATCGCGTCACCGGCCTCGATCGCACCGATCAGGCCCTTGGTCTCGACCATGCCGATCGCGTTGTATTCCATGGAGGGATCCTTCGAATGGGCGCTGGGGGCAGGCCCACGGGGCCCGCGCTTTGAGTGGGGTGGAACGACCCGGCGCGGGCCGAAGTCTAGGGAGCGCGCTGTGCGCCTGCAATCGCTCCGGACGATGCGCAGCAGATAGAGCACACTTGGAGGTGCGCTGCTGCGAACTCAAGAACACGCGCCATCAGTCTCGGAAGGCGTCTTCATCGAGCGCCGCCTCGCGCTGGGCCGAGAGCCCGAGCGCCAGCCCCAGTGCCGCGAAGCAGGCGAACATCGAGCTGCCCCCCGTCGAGAAGAGCGGCAGCGTGAGTCCGGTCATCGGCACCAGCCCGAGGTTGACCCCGATGTTCACGAAGAAGTGCGAAGCGAAGTAGAGGCCGACGCCCGTCACGACGAGGCGCGAGAAGCGCTCGCGCACGCCGCTCGCACTCCACAGGATCAGCGCGATGAAGAGCGCGTAGAGCGCGAGCAATCCGACGGTGCCGACGAAGCCCGCCTCCTCGGCGATGACCGCGAAGATCGAGTCGCAGTCGCGCTCGGGGAGAATCGCCGCCTCGTTGGAAACGCCGTGGCCGAGCCCGCGCCCGAACCAGCCGCCGTTCCCGATCGCGACGCGCGCGTGATAGGTGTGAAACGCGGTGCCGTTGCGATCCGCGATCAGGTCCTCGGGACGCATCGACTCCAGCCACGTCTGCACGCGCCGCAGCTGGTAGTCATGGATCCACTCGAACTGGTAGGCGAACGCGAAGACGAGCACCGCACCGAGCGCGAGACCGACGATGCGCCGACCTGGCGCTCCGGCCGCGTAGAACATGCCGATCGAGATCGGAACGAGCGTGAGCGCCGTGCCCAAGTCTGGCTGCAGCGCGACGAGCGCCATCGGGAGCGCGACCACGGCGGCCGGGCGCCCCCAGTCGCTCCAGCGCGTGAGTCGGCACGTGTAGAGCACGCGCGCGAGGGCCACGATCAAGGCCAGCTTCGCGAGCTCCGACGGCTGCAAGTCGAAGCCTCCAGGGAGCGGAATCCAGCGCGTAGCGTTGTTGCGCGACTCCCCCACGATCGGAACGAGCACGAGGAACGCGATGCCCGCGCCGTAAACCCGCCACGCATGGCGACGCAGCCAGTTCGGCCGCACGAGCAGCGCGAGCGCGAGCACGGGCAGCGTGAGAGCGACCTTCTGCAGCTGGCCCGCGAAGTCGACGTCGTCGCGGCCGAGCTCGCGGTCCGCGCTCTCCATGGTCGCGACAAACACGAGCCCGAGCGCGAGCAGGCTCAGTCCGAGCGCCAAGACGTGCCAGTCGACGTGGAGCCACTGCACGTGCCGCCACGAGAACGCACGCGAGTCCGGATTGCGACCGATCGGCGTGGGGCCTGCCATCAGCGCGCTCCCTCTCCGACGAGCACCGCGTGGACTTCGGGGCGGCGCAGGAACTGCCGTGCGAGCCAAATCGCACTGTTGCTCGCGGTCTGCAGCGTGTCCTCGCAGTAGACGACCACCACGTGCCGCGGCGCACGGCTCGGCAGCCAGCCGACGAGCCACGTGTGCTTGCGCACGCGCTCGCGCCCGTCCGCTGCGAGCACCTTGCGGCTGTCGATGTCGCCGCTGCCCGTCTTGGCCGCCATGCGCAGGCCGAGCTCGCCCGCGTGGAGCGCCGCATACGCCGAGCCGTGCGGCTCATTCGCGACCGCGTCCATGGAATCGCGTACGAACTCCAGCGCGCTCTCGGGCAGCGCGAGGGGACGCGAGCGCTGCTCTTGCTCGACGCCACCGATGCGGCGCGCGATGCGCAGCTCCGGCAGTCGACCTGTCGCGAGTCCGGCCACCGCGCGAGCGACCTGCATGGGCGTCGCTTCGACCACGGAGAGACCATTGCCGGCGAGGCGCGACTCGCGTGCGCCGATGTCGCCGCGGAAGAGATGCGGGACCGTGTGCTCGACCCAGCCCGAGCGGCGCCCGAGCGAGCGAACGCCCGTCGGCTGCCCGAAGCCAAACTCCTCGGCGAGCGCGCGCCAGTCCGCTGCGTCGAAGCGCTCTCCAAGGCGCGCGAAGTAGGAGTTGCACGACTGCGCGATCGCCGAGCGCAGCCCAACGTTTCCATGCCCCAAGGACGATGCGCACCGCACGTCGACGTAGCCTGCGCCACGCCCGCTCGGAAGCGGCGCGCACGCACAAGCGACAAGGGGGTCGAGCCCCTTGTAGGCGAGCCCCCACGCGGCGACAAAGGGCTTGAACGACGATCCCGGCGGCTGGAACGGCGCTTTGCGCCACGTACGCTCCAGCGGCAGGTCCTTGTGCGACGGCGTTTCGCTCGGGTCGCGGCAGTAGTCGGGATACGAGGCGGCGACGAGCACGTCCCCGCGCACATCGAGCAGGACGATCGCGCCCGTCGGACTTGCGAGCCACGCCGCGTCGCGCGCACTCGGGTCGGGCGGGCCCTCCGGACGCGCGAGACACTCGAGCGCCGCGCGCTGCAGGTCGATGTCGAGCGAGAGCTCGAGGTCGAGTCCGTCCTCCGGCGGCAGGTCGAGCTGGTACACACCCTCCAAGCGATTTTGGAGTCCGCGCACTTCGCGATAACCGTTCTTGCCCGCGAGTTCTTGGTCGAAGTACGCCTCGAGTCCGGTGCGGCCGCGCTGCTCGTCGCCGCGCACGATGCGCCGGGCGAGATAGCGCAGCTCGCGCGATTCCTCCTCGCTGCGCTCACTGCGCGCGCGCAGCTCCATGAAGTGCCTTCGCAGCTCGCCCTCCGCGAGGTCCTCGCGCAGCTCGCGTCCGCCGACGCTGCCCACGAGCGCGCGAGCGAGCGGCTGGCCGCGTGGATCGAGCAGCGAGACACGCTCGGTCGACTCGACCACCGACAGACCCGCGTAGCGATCGCCGTGTCGAGACACGAGGTGCACGGTGGCGTAGCTCGGCTGCCGCACGACCGGCAACGGACGACTGCCGCGATCCTTCAGCACGTAGCGCGCGCGCTCCGCGGCGCGATCGAGACGTCCTTCCGCTGCGGCGAGCTTCGCGTGTCCCGCTGCGCGAGCGAGTGCGACGCGCGCTCCAAGCTCGCCCTCGAGCGCGAGCTGAAGGTCGTGGTCCCAGCGACTGAACAATGCACGCACGCGCTCGCGAACGAACGGTGCGTCGACGCGCTCACCGAGCGCAGCGGACCACGCCGATGCGAGCTGCGCGACTTCGCTCGGGTCCGCATCCACGCCGAGCTCGACCTTCGCGAGCGTCTCCCACGAAGCCGTCTGCGGCTCTGCGGCGCCTAGCCGTTCGGCATCTTGCCAAGGAAAGAGCGCTTCGCGTGCGCGCGCAAGCTCGACGTCGAACAGCTCGTCGAGCCGATCGAGCACGCACACA
>JBIKYW010000579.1:0-2533 GCA_044355055.1 Planctomycetota bacterium
TGAGCGTCCCGTCCCGCGCGCGGGTCATCGCGTTGGAAGACCTGAAACGCCTGCGGGGAGGCGCTCGTGTGGCCGGCGGCGGTGAGCGTTGCGCCCCAGACGAGCTTGGGCAGGCATGGGTTCATGTAGCCGAAGGTCGTGCGTTGCACGCCCTGCTTCCACGGGTTGTCGCTGCGCTCCGATGCGGGGTCGAGGTCGGCTCCCGCGGGCGGTGCGCCTTCGACGAGCTGCTGCCAGTGCAAGATCGAGATCGCGATCCACTCGGGCTCGTCGCTCGCGAGACGGCCTTCGAGTCGGCGATCGCGGGTGGTCCACGCCGCGAAATACGCGAGAGCGAAGAGCGCTGCGGCGAGCAGCAGGTCCTTCGGCGTTGAGCGACGTTCGGCCACGGCGGGCGAGAGCCTACGATCCCTCGCGCGCCGGAGCCACGCGGCGGTGCGCGTCCTATACTTCCGCCACGATGCTCCGAAGGCTCGCCTCCGCCGCGCTGGTGCTCCTTGGCTCCGCCTGCGGGGGATCCGAGCCGCCGCCGAACGTCCTCGTGGTGCTGCTCGACACCACGCGCGCCGATCACCTCTCGTGCTACGGCTACCCGCGCGAGACGACGCCTGCCATCGACCGGCTCGCGCGCGACGGCGCCCGCTTCGAGGACGTGCGCTCCCAGTCATCGCTCACGCCGGTGTCGGCGAGCACGCTCCTCACGGGTGCGCTGCCGTTCCGCCACGGCGTGCGCAGCCTCTTCGCCGTCGGCGGCGAGACCCTCTCGAGGGACGTCGCGAGCTTGCCGGAGCTGTGGCAGCGCAGTGGACGACGCACGGCCGCGTTCGTGAGCGCCAAGCCGATGGGGCAGCAGTACGGGCTGGCGCGCGGCTTCGACGCGTATCACGACGACCTGTCGGCGAGCTTCGCGCGCCACGGCGTCGAGCGCGCGAGCGACGCGCCCCAGCGACCCGCCGACGACACGACCGAGCTGGTGCTCGACTGGCTCGACGAAAACGGGCGCGAGCCCTTCGGGATGCTCGTGCACTTCTTCGATGCGCACGATCCGTCGTTCGTTCCTCCGCCGGACTGGCTCGCGCGCAACGTGTCGTTCCCGCTGCCGGAGAAGCTGCGCCGCGCCGGGCCCGAGCAGCGCATCCCCGCGCTCACGAACCCGCGCAACCGCGTAGACCTCTACGACGCCGAGCTGCGCTTCATGGACGAGCAGCTCGCGCGCATCGTCGCCAAGCTGCAAGAGCAGGGCACGCTGGAGAACACGCTGGTCGTCGTGCTCGCGGACCACGGCGAGGCGTTCGGCGAGCACGGCTTTTGGACGCACGGAATTCTGTACGAGGAGCAGCTCCACGTGCCGCTCGTGCTGCGCGGTCCGGGCATCGCTCGCGGCGCGGTCGTGCGGGATCGCGCGCGCGTCGTCGACGTGCTGCCGACGCTCGCCGAGCTGCTCGAACTGCCAGCGCCGACGCAGGCACTCGACGGGCGCTCGCTGGCGCCGCTGCTGCGCGGGACGACCGAGGGTGAGTCGCGCGAGGTGTACGCAGAGGTCCATCACGCCGCGGAGGATCGTCTCAAGCGCGACGCCGAGATGTACGCGCTGCGCTCCGGTGACTGGAAGTACATCCACCGGCCCGCGACGGGGCGTCACGAGCTGTACGACCTCTCGAAGGATCCGCACGAGCTGACGAACTTGTACGCCGCGGATCATCCGCGCGCAGTCGGACTCGCGCTGCGGCTCACGCGGCTCGGCGCCCTCGGCGGCGCGGGCGTCTCGCTCGAAGGTCTGAGCCAAGAGCAACTCGACGAGCTACGCCAGCTCGGCTATCTGTAGTCACGAATCCATCGTCAGGAACTCGCCATGCCGCTCAAGGATCTCGACACCAAGTCCACGCTCAAGCTGCTCTCGCGCATCATGGAGTTCGAGCTCGCGGGGGTCGTGCGCTACACGCACTACTCGCTGATGGTGACGGGCCCCAACCGCATCCCGATCGTCGCCTTCATGAAGGCGCAGGCGTCGGAGTCGCTGCTGCACGCGCAGCAAGCCGGAGAGCTGCTGACGGGACTCGGCGGACACCCGACCTTGCAGATCGCGCCGATCGACGAGACCTACCGCCATGCGGTGAAAGACATCCTCGAGGAGAGCGCGGCCCACGAGGCGCGCGCGCTCAAGCTCTACAAGGAGCTGCTCGAGGCCGTCGAGCATTCGAGCGTGTACCTCGAAGAGTTCGCGCGCACCCAGATCGCCGCCGAGGAGATGCACTCGCTCGAGCTGCGCAAGATGATGCGCGACATCGGTGTGGGCTCGGAGCACGAGCACGAGGGCTCGGGACGCAAGGGCAAGCGCAAGTCGAAGCGCAAGGACAAGCGCAAGTCGAAGCGCAAGGACAAGCGTCGCGGTTGAGCCTGGCGATCAGCGGCCGAGTCGCGGTAGTGGCAGCCAGCGGGGCGCCGCGGAGGGATCCGGAGCCTCGGGGCCCATGTAGCCGAGCTTGCGCAGCTCTTCGATGTCGGCGGGGCTGAGCTCGTAGGAGCGTGGCGG
>JBIKYW010000114.1:0-8524 GCA_044355055.1 Planctomycetota bacterium
CAGCACGACGAGCAACAACACGAAAACTCCCGAGCCGAGGAGCAGCGCGGGAGACAGCGGCGCCTCGAGGGGCACATCGACGACGGCGAGATCGAGCTTCATGGCGGGGCGCACGCGCAGTGGGATGGGCTGCGTACGCGCTATCTTATAGCGCCCGGAAGTTCCCGACGTGAAGTATGCGAACTCGAGGGCCGGAATCTCTCGCACACGCTCGGCGACGACCTTCAGCTCGCAGATGGTTCGCAGCACGTCGGGGAGTCGCTCGGTCCGCTCCGAGATCGTGCGCAGGCCGTCGAAGGGCCCGACCCGCGGCGGCGCGAAGTGATCGAAGTTGCCGCGGCCGCGGATTTCGAGGGTCAAAGTGACGACGTCGCCCACCGCAACCTCGCGCGGCATCGCATCCGAGCCGAACTCGAACTCTCCGACCGCTCCAGCGAACTGCGGCGGACGACCCGCCTCGGGCAGGGGTAGAACTCGCACGCGCACAGCGGCGGCGCGCACCGACGCCTCCGCTCGATCGCGCGGAACACGGCCGCGGAAGACGTCGTCGTCGAACTGCGTCGCGTAGGCGAAGCGCAGCTCGGCGCCGTCGAGCACGAGCTCGCCGGGGGTGTCCGGCAGAAACGTGAGCGAGAGCGTGTGGACGGCGTAGGCTCGGCCGTCGCGCAACTCCTGCGCTGCGACCTGCGCGTGAGCAACCTCGCCCGCGAGCACGAAGGTTCGCGACTTGCCGTCGGGCGCAGGCAGCGCGAGCCAGCGCCCTCCGCGCGCAGCGGGCCACCACGGTGCGCGCACCTCGACGGGCAGGTCGAGCGCGCGTGCGAAGAGCGGCACGAGCTCGCGCTCGCGAAACTCGCTGTCGAGGCCGATCGCGAGCTGGACTTCGAGCGGCTCTCCGACGCGCACTTGGTCGCGCGCGGGGCGCAGCTCGACGAACACCGCCGCGTCGGCGGTCCGCTCGCGAGGCATCTCGAGACCGAGCTGGAGCTCGCCAGCGGGGGCCGCGGCGAGACAGAGCGAGAGGGCGACGCGGAGGAACATAGGGCGGGGTCGAAACCGCACAAGCTAGCGCACCAGCCCCGGGGGCACCTACACGCGGCCGGGGCGCGGGGCGCGAGCGGCGTTTGCTAGCATCTCGCCGCGACTTTCGGCCGTCGCCACGCCCTCCCGCCCGCCCCCGGCCGATCGCCACAGGCACAACGACCCTCATGGGCCTCCAACAGATCAGCGACAGCGCCGACCACCACGAGATGCGGCGCTTCGTCAAGTCGCTCCTCGACGACGTGCACGCCCTCGAACAGATGCTCGCGCAGGGCAAGATCGAGACAGGCACGCGCCGCATCGGTGCCGAGCAGGAGATGTTCCTCGTCGACCGCGCACTGCAGCCGACGAAGCTCGCACAAGTCCTGCTCAGCAAGCTCGGGGCCGAGAGCTACACGACCGAGCTCGGTCTGTTCAACCTCGAGGCCAACCTGCAGCCGCAGGTTCTCTCGGGCGACTGCTTCGGGCGCATGCACGCCGAGCTCACCATGCTGCTCGAGCGCGCGCGCATTGCGGCGCAGGAAGAGCAAGCCCAAGTCGTCTTGTGCGGCATTTTGCCGACGCTGGAGAAGTCGCATCTCTCGCTCGACTACATGACGCCGAGCCCGCGCTACCTCGCGATGAACCGACTGCTGACGCAGATGCGCGGCGGCAAGTTCGAGTTCCGCATCAAGGGCGCCGACGAGCTCTCCACCTCGCACGACAACGTGATGCTCGAGGCCTGCACCACGAGCTTCCAGATCCACTATCAGGTGTCGGCCGAGGAATTCGCGAGCTGCTACAACCTCGCGCAGGTGATCACCGCTCCGTGCCTCGCAGCGGCGGTCAACTCCGCCACGCTGCTGCAGCACCGCCTCTGGCACGAGACGCGCATCGCGCTGTTCCAGCAGTCGCTCGACACACGCAGCGAACACATGGCCGAGCGCGGCCAACGCCAGCGCGTCAACTTTGGCGAGCGCTGGGTCGACGACTCGATCCTCGAGATCTACCGCGAGGACGTCGCGCGCTTCCGCTCGCTGATCGCGATCGCGTCGGACGAAAATCCCCTCAAGGTGCTCGCCGAGGGCGGCGTGCCGCAGCTGCGCGCCCTGCGTCTGCACAACGGCACTGTCTATCGCTGGAATCGGCCCTGCTACGGCATCTCCGATGGAAAGCCGCACCTGCGCATCGAAAACCGCGTGATACCCGCGGGTCCGTCGGTGATCGACGAGGTCGCCAACGCAGCGTTCTTCGTCGGCCTGATGAGCGCGGCGGAAGAGTTTGGCGACGTGACTGCGGGCATGAGCTTCGACGATGCGCGCGCGAACATGATCGCCGCTGCGCGCTACGGCTTGCACGCGCGCTTCCGCTGGCTGCGCGGCAAGGCGTGGAGCGCGGACGAGCTCGTGCTGCAGCAGCTGCTGCCGATCGCGCGGCGCGGACTGACGAATGCCCACGTCGCATCCGCCGACATCGAGCGCTACCTCGGCGTGATCGAGGAGCGCGTGCGACGTGATCGAACCGGTGCGCAGTGGTCGCTCGACTCGCTCGCTTCGATGGGCGATCGCGGTCGACCGCTCGAGCGCTATCGCGCGCTGACCGCCGCGTTGATCGAGCGCCAGAAGACGGGCGCTCCGGTGCACGAGTGGCCGCTCGCAAGCCTCGAAGAGCGCGACAACGCGCGCGAGAACTACCGCACCGTGCGGCAGGTGATGAACAAGGACCTGTTCACCGTCCGCCCCGACGACGTCGCCGACCTCGCCGCGAGCCTGATGGAGTGGCAGAAGATCCGCTACGTGCTCGTCGAGGACGAGGACGGGCGTTTCGTCGGGCTCGTCTCGCACCGCGCGGTGCTCAGCATGCTCGCGCGCGCCAAGGCGGGCGACGGCTCGACGCGCAGCGTGCGCGAGATTATGCGCGCCGACGTCGTGACCGTGAGCCCCGACACGAGCTCGCTGCAAGCGCTCGAGTTGATGCGTCGCAACCGCATTGGCTGCCTGCCCGTGGTACAGGAAGGACGCCTCGTGGGCGTGCTCACCGAGCACGACTTCATGGAGCTCGCCTCCGTGCTGCTCGACCGCTGGCTCAAGGACTCCTAGCGCTCCGGCGCTGGCGAGCACGGCCTTTGCAGTCTGCGCTGCGCAATCCGTCGCGTGCCGCGGAGGCCGCGCCCGAACGCGTGCTCGGCCGACACGGTTCCGCGGGCGGCCCCGTGCTCGTCATCACGGCAGGCATCCACGGCAACGAGCCGGCGGGAGTCGCGGCCGTCCGGCGGGTGATGTCCGTGCTCGAAACGAGCGGGCTGAAGCTCCGCGGCGAGTGCTTCGCGCTCGCGGGAAACCGAACCGGACTCGCGCGCGGCGTGCGCTACGTCGATGCGGATCTCAATCGCCTTTGGACGGACGAGCAACGCGCCGCCGCGCTGGTGCGCGCGCCGGAGCTCGACAGCACGGAGCAGCGCGAGCAACGGGAACTCGGGGCTGAGCTCACGCGCTGCTTCGCCACCGCGCGCGAGAGCGTGACGCTCCTCGACCTGCACTCGACCTCCGGCGGCGGCCCGCCTTTTGCGCTGATGGGCGACACGCTGCGCAACCGCGAAGTGGCGTTCGCGCTCGGAGTGCCGGTGCTCCTCGGACTCGAAGAGAACGTCGAGGGAACGCTGGTCGGTTACGTGGGCTCGCTAGGGCACGTGGCCGTCGTGCTCGAAGGCGGACAGAGCGCCGATCCGCGCACCATCGATCACCTAGAGTCCGCCGTCTGGCTGACGCTCGTCTCCGCGGGACTCGCGAGCGCAGCGGAGGTTCCCGACTACGAGGAGCATCGACGCCGCCTCGGCGCCGCCTGCGCGGGCCTGCCCGCGGTGATCGAAGTCGTGCATCGCCACGACATCGCCGCGGAAGACGAGTCAAGCTTCGAGATGCTGCCGGGCCTGTCCGGCTTCGACGCGGTGCGCCGCGGTCAGTTGCTCGCCCACGCCGACGCTGCGAAGACGCGCGCGGTCGTCGCCCCCATCGACGGAGTGCTCTTGATGCCCCGGTATCAGAAGCAAGGCCGCGATGGCTTCTTCATGGGGCGCGCCGTTGCACCGCGCAAGCTCGCGCTCGCCGCACTTCTGCGCCGCGCGCGCCTCGAGCGGGTGATCGGCTGGCTCCCCGGAGTGAAGCTCGTCGATGCGAGCGGCGACCAGCTCGAAGTCGACTCCCGCATCGCACGCTTTTTCTCGACAGAGCTGCTGCACCTGCTCGGCTATCGACGCCACGAGCGCCATGGCTCCGTGGCGCGCTTCACGCGTCGTCACGACAAGCTCTAGCCGAGCCCACTCGGAGCGAGCGGCCCCGACACCGGGCTCGAAGCGCCGCTTGGAAGATGCGCCACGGATGGACCGAGGGCGCCGTGCCGCGGGAGCTGCACGACGCCCTCTTCGACCTCGCGTCACGCCGCGGGAGCGAGCGTAACGCGCGGCGAGAACCGGCCCTCAGCGGGCGCGGTTGCGCATGTCCATGCTGGTGATCGAAGCGCCGATCGGAGCGCTCGACAACGGCGCACCGAGAGTGCCCGCAGAGATCGGGCTGCACACGAGCTCTTGCGTACCCGAATTCACCCACAGGAGCTTGGTGCTCGTCGCGTCGAAGCGCAGGAGCGCCATGTTCGCCTGAGTGCCGCTGCCCACGAGCGTGAGCGTGCCGTCGGTGGTGGCGTTGCTCGGATCCTGATCCACCGCAAGGAAGCGCCACGCAGCGTTGGCCGTGTCGGCGATCATCATCGAACGACCATCGGGCGACAGCGACATCACGAGCGGGTGGATGCCCGTCGGGAAGGGCGAGCCCGCGACCGGCGTCAGCGTGCCGGTCGTCAGGTTGATCGCATGGGCCGCGATGGTCGTCGAGCCGATGTGCGCGGTGAACACGAAGCGGCCCGACGCATCGAACACACAGCGGAAGGGGTCGATGCCGCCGGTGGGCACGCTCGTGCGCTGGGTGAGCGCGCCCGTCTGCGGGTCGATCGAGAACACTTCCAGCTCGTCGCCCGTCGTGTCGGGAATGGCGAGCAGACGGCCGGTCGGGTGAACCGCCGGCGGCCAGAGGAAGCCGCCGATCGAAGTCGTGGTCCCCATCGGGTCGAGCATGCCCGTCGCGGCGTTGAACTCGTAGCGGACGACGACCGGTCCGTTCGTGCCGTTGGAGCTCATGTAGGCGCGGCGTCCCGAGGGATCGAACGCCAAACCGGCGTTGTTGCGCTCGGCCCCTTGGTTCACGCCGGCTTGGATCAGACCGCCCGCGTCGAGCGCGTGCACGCTGAGCGCCGGTGCTCCGGTCGAGTTGCCGTGGGCCACGACGAGGTGCTCCGAGTACGGATGGACCGACACGGTGCGCGGATCGACGCCGCCGGTGCCGAACGGCGTGGCGGGCAGATCGAGGAGCTCACCGGTGTTGGTATCGAACGAGTACTCGTACACGGCATCGTTCGCGACGCTCGTCGCATAGACGTTCTCAGTGACCAAGCGATACGGAACGTGGCCGCGCACGAAGTCGAAGTCCGCCAGCGAGGTACCGCGCAGGTGCACTCCGACTTCCGCGAAAGCGAGCGTGCCATCGAGCTCGATGTCGTAGACGAGCAGACGCCCATTAGTGAGCGCGACGTAGAGCTGCGATCCGCGTGGCTCCACTTCGAGGTGCGCCACCGGTCCGAGGCCAGGCACCGTCGCGGGGCTGAGCGGCGCGGGCGCGCCGGTCGCGAGGTTGAGGGAATACATGCGAACCGGGCTCGCGGACTCCGTAGCGAGGTAGAGGTATTCCGCATTCGGCGTGATCGAGAGAGTGACCTCTCCCGAGACTCCGAGCGCGGCAGGGCTCCACGGAAGCGGCGTGAGCGCGCCCGTCTGCTGCGTGACGTCGTAGCCGCGCAGCTCTCCGCTCGGACCGCCCGCGATGTACAGGCGGTGGCCGTCCGGGCTGATCGTGAGATCGCAGCCGCCGACCATCGAGGGCGCAAAGCCCACCGTGCCGTAGGCGCCCGTAGCGGGGTCGATCGGCACGATTGCGATCAGTCCGTCGTTCTCCAGCGTGACGTACATCGTGCGACCGTCCGGCGAGCACGCCAGATCGCAAGGTGCCGCGCCGACCGTGATCGCACCGCCGGCGAGAGCGGTGAGGGCGCCGGAGTTCACTTCCACCGAGTAGGCGTGCAGCGTTCCAGCATCGGTGGACGCAAAGAAGAAGCGGCCATCGGGCGTGCACGCCATTGCCATGACGTTGCCATCGAGCGTCTCAGTTTCGCTCGCAGCCTCGAGTTCGTCGCTGTAGAGCGCGAGCTTGTGGACGTCGATGCGCGGACCGTTCGAGATGAACGTGTACCAACCCCACGGATGGACCGTGACGTGCGAGATGCCCGGCCCGCTCCACTGCCAGCCGTTGGGGATCAGGTCGCCGCCCGTGGGACGACGCCAGAAGTTGGTGAGGGTGCCCGAGCCGCCGTCCGCGAGGATCAGGCCGCGCGCAAAGGGCGGAACGACGTCGACCGAGAAATTGCGCGTGGCATTCTGCCCGACGCAGTCCGTCGACGTGATCTCGAAGGAGACGGTCTCGAGCGCGATCGGCACGCCCTCGATGTCGCCGGTCACCGTGTCGAGCTGCACGCCATCGGGCAGCGTGCCACCGGTGAGCGCGAAGCTCGAACCGCGACCCGCGTCGAAGCTCGGGCTGAACTTGGTGCGCACGCCTTGGCCGAGCTCGCTCGGGAGCTGCGGATAGTCGAAGCCCGTCGGAGGCGTGAGCTCGACACCGAGCTCGATGTCGACCGAAGCCGTACCATTCTCGTTGGAGGCGCTGACCGTGTAGGTCCGCGCCGTAGCGACGTTGCTCGGGGTGCCGCTGATCGTTCCCGTGCTCGCATCGAAGCTGAGCCCCGCCGGGAGGTCGGGAACGACCGACCACTGGGTCGGCGTCGTGCCGGCAAAGGTCGGTGTGGCCGGGGTCACCTCGCCGCAGGGCGAAAATGTGAGCTGCGTCGAACCGTAGGACAGCGCCGAGGGCGGCTGAGGACCGCCGCCACCGCCACCGCCGCCGCCGCCACCGCCACCGCTATCGACGCAGGCGGCGAGCAGGAGGAACAAAGAGGCGAGGGCGATCGGACGAAGGTGCTGTTGCATGGGAATGTAGACCCGCGCTGCGGGGAAGGGGACTCGCGGCGTAGATCGGCTTCGCGCGTCCGGCGAGTGAAGTGCCCCGCGCCGCGAACGGCTCTCCTCGGCGAAATGCACACTCCTCGGGGAAGCCTTGCGGAACTTCCTTCCCTACCCCCGTCCGCGGCCCACTTGGCGCGCGGGCCCCGCTCCGTACACTCTGCGCCCCATGGAAGACTGGAAGCTGAAGATCGAGGGCTGGCAGGCCCGTCTGACCCAGTGGCAAGAGCGCTTCGACGCCGAGTACGCGCGGCTCGCGCGCGAGCGCAAGGGCTGGTTCCGCAAGCTGTCGCAGGGCGAGCTCGACGAGTGTGCCGCACGGGCGCGCAAGCTCGCGGGCGAGGACCTCGCGGTCGAGCTCTTCGGGTTCCTCGCCGGACTCTGCGACGCTTATCGCGCCGAGCCGCTGCCCCAGCCGCGCGCCAAGGTGCGCGCGTGGGTCGGAGCACAGCCCGAGACGCTGAACGCAGCGTGGAACTTCAGCCAGCAAGCGCTGGAGCTCGCGCGCGGCTCGGACGCCCAGCGCACGCTCGAACGCGGCCTTGCGGCGCTCTCGATCGTCGATGTGCGCGTCGACTTCAACGCCGTCCATGCGCTGATCGGCCAATACTGGCTCGCCGCCCGACGCGCCAGCGTCGACCCGAAGGCGCTCTTCGCCTCGACGGCCGCGCTCTCCAACCGCGGCATGGGCGGCGGCGGCGCGCACTTCAGCCAGATGCTGACCGAGTTCGAAGGCTCGGCGTACTTCCGCGACAACGTGCGCCCGCAGCTCTCGCGCGCGAGCGCCTGAGGCTCACTCCTCGCGCAGGAGCCGCTCGATCGTCTCGTCGTACAGGTCCGCAGGGCTGTCGGCCCAGCGGATCACGCCGTGGCGGTCGATCAGCACCATGTAGGGAATCGACGTGGCCTTGTAGGCGAGCGACGTCGCGCCGCCGTCTTGGAAGACCGGGAAGTTGTAGCCCTTCTGCTTCACGTGCAGCAGGATCGACTCCGGAGTCTGGCCCTGCTGATGGTCGGTGACGCCGACGAGGGCGAGCCCGCGCGGGCCGAAGCGCCTGGCGAGGTCGATCACGAAGGCCTCTTCCTTGGCGCAGTTGGGGCACCAGGTAGCCCAGAAATAGAGCGCGACCACCTGCCCACTCAGGACCTCCAGCGGCGCGGGCTCGCCGAGGATCCAGCGCTCGGGCTTGTAGGGCGTCGCCGGAGTGCCGAGCAGGCGCGCGAAGCCGAGCTCGGCTTGCATGTTCGCCACGCGCTGCGAGGCGGGATAGTCCTTCAGGAAGCGCTCCATGTCCGCGATCGCGTCCACGCCCTTGAGCAAGT
>JBIKYW010000581.1:0-2522 GCA_044355055.1 Planctomycetota bacterium
GAGGTGCTGCGCTTCGAGCGCAACGAGCAGTACTGGGACGCACGCAACGTCGCGATGCGCACCGTCGACGTGCTCTCCGTCGAGAGCTGGACGAGCGCGCTCAACCTCTACTTGGCCGGCGAGCTCGACTGGGTCGACGGCGCGATCCCAACGAGCCTCGTACCCGAGCTGCTCGGCCGCGAGGACTTCGAGCCGCGACCGTACCTCGGCGTCTACTTCTATCGCGTCAACGTGACGCGCGCTCCGCTCGACCGCCGCGAAGTGCGCGCCGCGCTCGCGACGAGCCTGCAGCGCAAAGAGCTCTGTCAGCTCGTACTCAAGGCCGGCCAGCAACCCGCGCTGAGCTTCGTGCCGCCGCTCACCGGCGACTATCGCCCACCGAAGACCTTTGGCGAGAGTCCGGAGTACGCTCGCAAGTTGCTCGAAGACGCGGGGCTGGCGGGCGCAAAGGCGACGGGAAAGCTGCGCCCGCTGGAGCTGCACTTCAACACGAGCGAAGTCCACCGCGACATCGCCGAGGTCGCGGCCGAGCAGTGGCGCAAGGCGCTCGACCTCGACGTGCGCCTCCGTAACCAAGAGTGGAAGTCGTTCCTCGACGCGCAGGGCAAGCTCGACTACGACCTCTCGCGCTCGAGCTGGATCGCCGACTACGCCGACCCTTCGAGCTTCCTCGAGATCTGGACCACTGGCCACGAGAACAACCGCACAGGCTGGTCGAATCGCAAGTACGACGACCTGATCGCCGCCGCGCGGATCGAGCGCGACCCTGCGCGCCGCCGCGACCTCTACGGCAACGCCGAGCGCATCCTGATGCACGAGCTGCCGTGCATCCCCGTGTACCACTACGTGAGCCAAAACCTCGTCGATCCGCGCGTCGGCGGGTTCGGACAAAACGCGCTCAACGAACAATCGCCGAAGTACTGGTACTGGCGTTCAGACGCGGAACTCGCCGAGCTGCGCTCGAAGTCGACGCGCGCCGCCCGCAAGGTCGAGTCGCACGGTCCCGCCGCGGGCCTCTACTCTCCAGCGCGCGCGGGGGCAGCCCAGTGAGGCGCTTCCTTTTGCGCCGCGCACTGTGGTTCGCGCTCACGGTCTGGGCCGTGGTGACGATCTCGTTCGTGCTGATGCGCAACGTGCCGGGGGGGCCGTTCTCCGCGGAGCGCAAGCTCCACCCCACCGTCGAGGCCGCGGTCAACGCCCGCTACCACCTCGACTGGCCCGCGTGGCGGCAGTACCTACAGACGCTCGGTCCCCTGAACTTGGACGAGCACGGCGTCTTCGGCGATCGCAGCGATGTGTTCGGCGGAATCCTTGCGCTCGACCTCGGCCCCTCGCTCCAGCACCGCGACGTCAGCGTGAACGAGCTCGTCGCGCAGTCGCTGCCCGTGTCCGCAGCGCTCGGCGCGGCCGCGCTCTTTTGGGCGCTCTTGCTCGGCATCGGCGGCGGCCTCGTCTCGGCGCTGCGTCCGGGCACGGCGCTCGACACCACAGCGCGCGTCCTCTCGACGCTCGGGCTCTCGCTTCCCAACTTCATCGTCGCTTCGCTGCTCGTCTTGGCGCTCGCGGTCGCCGTGCCGCTGTTCCCCGTCGCGGGCTGGGGCTCCTTCTCGCACCTCGTGCTGCCGAGCTTCGCCCTCGGCGCCCCGTTCGGCGCCTACGTCGCACGCCTCTTCCGCGCAGGCCTTCTCGAGACGCTCTCGCAGGACTACGTGCGCACTGCGCGCGCCAAGGGCGTGCCCGCGCACCAAATCGTTCTGCGCCATGCGCTGCCGGGCGCACTTGTCCCGGTGATCTCGTTCCTCGGCACCGCCGCCGCGGGCATCCTGACCGGCAGCCTCGTGATCGAGCGCATCTTCACGATCCCCGGCACCGGCTCCCACTTCGTCGCGGGCGCGCTCAATCGCGACTACGCGCTCGCCATGGGCGTGACGCTCGTCTACACCGTCGCGGTCTATGGGCTCAACCTGCTGGTCGACCTCGCCTACGCCGTGATCGATCCGCGCGTCGACTTGGAGAAGGACGCGTGAGCGAGCCCGTCCGTAAGAGCGCGTGGTTCGGCGACGCGACCTTCGAGCGGGTCGCGGCACAGCTCGGCGAGCCGTCGCAGAGCGGCCTTTGGTCCGACGTGCGCCGTCGCCTGCACTCGAATGCCGCCGCGCGCTGGAGCCTGCGCTGGCTCTTCGCGCTCGTCTTGGTGAGCCTGCTCGTACCGCTGCTGCCGCTGCCCTCGCCCGCCGCGATGGCGCTCGACAAGCAACCCAAGCCTCCCGTCGCGCCGTGGGTCGAGCCCTACAACGAGCGCTACGAGCCCTACTACGGCGAGCTCAACGCGGTCGACACCGCGCTCGTCGGTCTGCGACGGAAAGCGTTTGGCAAGAAGCAGACCGGACCCTGGCTCGGCACCGACGCCAAGGGTCGCGACACTCTCTCCCGCATCCTCTGGGGCAGCCGCACGTCGCTCTTGGTCGCACTCTTCGCGGCGCTGACGAGCCTGACCGTCGGCGTCGCCTGGGGCTCGGTGG
>JBIKYW010000580.1:0-2522 GCA_044355055.1 Planctomycetota bacterium
GAAAGCGACGGCGGGCCGGAGTGTTGAAGAACAAATCGCGCACTTCGATGCGCGTTCCCTCGGGGCCGCCGCTCTCGCGGATCTCCCCCATGCGACCGCCCTCGACCTCGACCGCAGCACCGAGTGGGGTGCCACGCACGCGCGAGAACAACTTGCACCGCGCGACCGAAGCGATCGACGCCAGAGCCTCGCCACGAAACCCTAGCGTCGCGATGTGGTCCAAGTCGGCGACATCCGAGAGCTTGCTCGTCGCATGCGAAGCGAAGGCGAGCGGAATCTCCTCCGGCGCGATGCCGCAGCCATCGTCGACGATGCGCACGAGCGCCACGCCCCCCTCTTCGAGGTCGAGCTGGATGCGCGAAGCGCCCGCGTCGAGCGCGTTTTCCAACAGCTCCTTCACGACCGACGCAGGGCGCTCGATCACCTCGCCTGCGGCGATTTGATTCTTCACGAGCTCCGGCAGGAGCGCGATCGCAGGACGCATTGAGCTCGTCATCGACGCAGATCTTAGCGGAACGGCGTGGACCGCGCCGCGCTCAGCGCGCGCGAGCCGGGGCTCGGCGCGACCAGCGCAGCGCGAGGCGCACGAAGTCCGTGGCATCGACCTCGCCGCCGCGCCGCGAGCGGCGCTCGATGTCGAGAAGGTCGTCGAGCATGGCGCGCCACTGCTCGGGCGGGCGCATGCCGATCGCGGCGCGCAGGGTCTTGTCGAAAGCCGTCACACCGACCTCCCCGGCCGCATCCTCGGGCGTCAAGCCGCCTCTCACGAGCTCCGCCGCAGCGAGTCCCGAGCGCACCTTGGGGCGCAGGTAGCCGAGCAGGATCGCGACCAGCGCATTCTGGTCCATCTCACGGCCGCCGTCCTTCTCGCGCCGCATTCCGCCCGAGAAGAGCGTCTCGACAGCCTGCAGCGTGCGCGGAGTCTCCCCCGCGAGCAGCGCATCGCACACGTCGCCCGGCGAGCCCGCCGCCGTCGCCGAGAGTCGCGCGAACAGCTCGGCCGCGCCGCCCGCAGCCAGCGCGGCGAGCTGATCGTCGAGAGCCGCAAGATCGTTGCCTTGCGCGTGCGCGAGCACGACGGCCTGATCCGACGAGAGCTTCACATCGCGCTCGCGCGCCCGCGCGAGCAGCCACTCGACGAGCTCCGTGCTGCGCGGGTCCGCGTTGCGCGCCCACGGCGGCGGACGCTCGTACAGCTTGCGGAACGAGCGCAGCTCGCCGCCCTGCGAGACGAGTTCCTTGACGATCGCCAAGTCCGCGCGGAGTCCGTCCGCTACGAGCACCACGCTGCCGCCCTTTCGAGCCACGAAGCCGCGGATCGCCCGCGTGAGCGCCGACTCGTTGCTCCCAGACTTTTTCAGCAGCGACTCAGGCTCGCTCACGACCACGAGCCGCAGGCTCGCGAACATCGCACTGCTCGTGAGGTCGTCGAGCAGGCGCTGCGCGCGAAACTCCGGGTCCTTGGTGTCGTGGCGGCAAATCTCGTAGTCGAGCGCCTTGGCCCGCTCGATCACACGGTCGACCGCGCGATCTCGGAACCAGCGCTCCGCGCCGCGCAGCAGGTAAGCCGGGGCGAGGCTCTTCGAGCCGCGCAGCGCCGTCTCGAAGCCGCTCCACTCCGCGCGCGGATCCGCTTCCTTCGCCATGGGCGTACTTTACGCCAGGAGTGCGCGATCGAGCGCGAGCCCCGCGAACAATCCCACGCCGATCCAGCCGTTGAGCGTGAAAAACGCCATGTCGACGCGGCTGAGATCGTGGGGCGAGACGAGTCGATGCTCCCATGCGAGGAGCAGCGCCGAGAGCACGATGGCAGCGAGATAGATCCAGCCCAAGTCCGCGCGCTGCCAGACGACGAGGAGCAGGAGCACCGTCGCCACGTGCAGGGCGCGCGAAAGGACGAGCGCGCGAGCGGCTCCAAAGCGCGCGGGAATCGAGTGCAGCCCGGACGCGGCATCGAACTCTCGATCCTGCAGGGCATAAATCAGGTCGAAGCCCGCCACCCAGCACAAGACGGCTGCGCCGAGCACGAGCGGCGTGCGCCAGTCACCTGTGAACTCCCCGCGGATCGCAAGCCATGCCGCGGGCGGCGCGATGCCGAGCGCGAGACCGAGGAAGCCGTGCGCGAGCCACGTGAAGCGCTTGGTGAAGCTGTAGAAGAAAAGTACGGCCAGAACGGGAAACGCGAGGGCCGCACACAGGGGCGACAGCATCCACGCTGCGCCGACGAAGACCGCGCTGGACACTGCGATCAGCGCGAGCACCGCGCTCGGCGAGAGCACACCCGCGGGCAGCTCGCGCTGCGCCGTGCGAGGATTGCGCGCGTCGATGCGACGATCGAGCCAGCGATTGAAGCCCATCGCCGCCGTGCGCGCTGCAACCGCTGCAACGACGATCCACACGAGGCTGCGCCACGCCGGCACGCCGCCCGCAGCGAGCCACGCGCCTTGTAGCGCGAAGGGCAGGGCGAATACGGAATGCCGAAACGCGACGAGGCGTCCGTAGGCCGCGAGCGATCCGCTCAC
>JBIKYW010000582.1:0-2521 GCA_044355055.1 Planctomycetota bacterium
CTATTGAGGGCGCTCCATGCGCGTCGGACTCGACTACCGCCCCGCCCTGCAAAACCGCGAGGGCATCGGCCGCTACACCCGCGAGCTCGTGCGCGGCTTCGTCGAGCTCGGCTTCGACTCCGACCTCGGCCTCTTCGGCTACACGGCCGCGGCGATGCGCTTCTCGCGCGCGGAGCTCGGCATCGCGCGCTCGCGCGCCGAGCTCGTCCGCATGCGACTCCCGTCGCGCTGGCTGCCGTGGATGCTGCGCAAGCTCGGCAAGGGCGTCGACGACTTGGTCGGTGGCGCCGATGTGTACCACCACACGCAGCCGAACCTGCTCGACGTTCGGCGCGCGACCGAGGTCGCGACGATCTTCGATTGCATCTACATGATTCCCGACTCGGGGTATCTCGACCCGGCTGTCGCCGCGCGCATGACCGAAGCGGCGAAGCAGCAGGTTCAGCGCGCGAAGCGAATCCTCGTGCCGAGCCAGTACGTCGGCGCCGAAGTGGTCATGGCGCTCGGCGCACATCCGGCGCGCGTCGCCGTGACCGAGCTCGGCTGTGATCACATCGTTCGCGAGCTTCCGCCCGAAGGCTTCGGTCGCGCGAAGGAGCCCTACGTGCTCACCGTCGCTCGCGTCGACCCGCGCAAAAACCACCTGCGCATGCTGCAGGCTTTCGAGCTGCTCGTGCGGGAAGGCCTCCCCCATCGCTGGGTCGTCGCCGGCCCGCGCGGCTACGAATGGGAACAGTTCGCGCGCGCGCTCGAGCGCTCGTCTGCGCGCGACCGCGTGCAGTGGATCGTCGACGCACCCGAGGCTGACCTGCCGCGGCTCTACGCGCAGGCCGACTGCTTCCTCTTCGCGAGCCTCAACGAAGGCTTCGGACTCCCGCCGCTCGAGGCGATGGCGTGCGGCGCACCCGTCGTGTCGAGCTGCGTGACGTCGCTGCCTGAGGTGTGCGGGGACGCGGCATTCTTGGTCGAGCCGACGGATCCCGAACGCATCTTCGAGGCCGCGCGGCGCGTGCTGATGGAGCCCGACATCGCGGACGAGCTGCGCACGCGCGGTCGGGCGCAGGCGCGCAAGTTCACGTGGCGCGAGTGCGCAAAGCACACGCTGCTCGCCTACAAGAAGTCGCTGGAGCCCGAAAAAGACGAGCCCAAGCTCCGGCATGTCTTCTGAGGCGCGCGCCCGGCAGCGCTTTCGAGCCCGTTCGCAGACTTGCGAGGAACTTCAGGGCGCCGCGAGTCGCGCCCGCACCGCCGCCTCGTCCGTGTCCTCCAGCGCCCACAGCGAGCGGCCCTCCATGCCACCCGCGATCGTGAGCACCTGCCCGCTCGTGTGGCGCGACGCGAGCGGCGAGCACAGCCACGCCACCGAGCGCGCGATGTCGACCGCGCGCGCGAGCTGGCGCAGCGGCATCGTGCGACAGACGCCCGAAATCACGCCGGGGCGAGAGAGCTCCTCGCGCACCATGTGCGTCACGGTCCAGCCCGGCTCGACCATGTTGACGCGTGCGTAGGGATCGATGCGAACGAGCTCGTTCTTGAGCGTGCGCACGAGCCCGTAGAGCCCCGCCTTAGCGATCGAGTACTCCGCGTGATCCCGCTCGCCAAAGCGCCCCGCGGTCGAGCCGATGAAGCACAGCGCCGCGCCGTGGCCGTCCTCACGTGCCCCCACGGCTTCGAGATGCTCCATGAAGGCGCGAGCGGTCCACAGCGCACCCATCAGGTTGATGTCGATCGCGCCGCGGATGCGCGCCTCGCTCGCGCGGTGGAGCGGCAGATGCTCGCGAGGCCAGAGCCCGGCGTTGGGCACGCACACATCGACACGCCCGAAACGTGCGCGCGCGGACGCGAAGGCCGACGCGAGGTCGCCGGGCTGCGTGACGTCGGCGCGCACGCAGAGAGCCCGCGCTCCCCACGGCCGTGACGCGACGTAGCGCTCGAGTTCCTCGTACTTCGCGTTGCCGGTGGCGACCACGCGCGCACCCTCTTCGGCGAACGTCTCCATCAACGCGCGCCCGATGCCGCCGGAGGCGCCCGTGACGAAAACGACCTTGTCGGCGAGTCCGAGATCCATCGCGCTCAGTGCTTGGCGTTGTCGACGAAGCCCTTGAAGGCCGTCTCGAGAGCTTCGCCGCGTGCATAGCCGAGTGCCTTCCAGCCCTCCGGCGTCGTCTGGCCGAGATAGCGCGAGCGCAGGTACTCGACGATCTTCGCGCGCGGCTCGGGGCCGGCACGGTACATGAGGAAGAACACGAGGCTGCCAGCCTGATCATAGAAGATGTGGCGCTGGCTGATGACCATGTTGCCCGGCACGCCTTCGTTGAGCGGCGGCAACTGGAACAGCTCGTCGTTGCCGAGCCCCGCGAAGTCCGCGGCGTTCATGTCGATCAGCTGAGTGACCGGGAAGAGCTTCGAGAGCGCGCTCGCTTGCTTGCACACGTAGGCGCACGCGGGATCGCGCTGCTTGCGGCCCTTGCGATTCTGCACGCGGTCGGCGACGGCCTCTTCGATGAAGCGTGCGGTGCCC
>JBIKYW010000115.1:0-8498 GCA_044355055.1 Planctomycetota bacterium
GAGCCTGCACGCCGCGGGCGTCGACCACGCCGACCTGCACAACGGCAATGCGCTGCTCGACGCGAGCGGCCGAGCCTTCGCGATCGACTTCCACAAGGCGCGCCGCGTCAAGCGCCTGCGAGAGCGCACTCTCCTGCGCGACATCGCCAAGCTCTGTGCCGGCGCGCGCGAGGTGACCCGCGCGAGCGAGCGGGCCAGATTCCTGTGTGCGTGGCGAGCGGCTCTGCCGCCGGAGCTGCGACCGAGTTCATCCCTCCACGAGCTCGCGCGCGACGTCGAGGGACGCGCGCGCGGCGAGCGCGTCGAGTACGTGCGCAAGCGGCGAGCGCGCTGGCTGCGCGACGGAACGGCGTGCGAACGCGTCGACGCGGAGTTCCGCGGCTTCGTGCGCCACGGTGCCGATCGAGAGCGAGTCGCGCGCATCGCACGAACGGCGCTCGCGCGCGGCGCAGGTGAGTTTGCGGGGCTCGCAGAGCCGGGGTTGTTGCTCGTGACAGGTCCGAGCGAGCGCCTCGCGCGCAAGCTGTGGTGCTGCGCCGCTCGCGCAGACGAGCACGGCCTCGCCACCCCGCGTCCGCTCGCGCTCTCGCTCGAACCTCGGCCGTGGGTCGCACTCGAAGTCCCCCCCCACACGCTGCCCGCAACGGTGCCGCAGGCACTGCGCTCGCCGCGGACGCTCCACTCCTTGGGGCGTCTGTGCGCGTCGCTCTTCGACCGCGGGCTACGTCCGCGGCCCGCGATTGGGCCCCTCTTTTGGCTCACCCCTGAGGGTGAAGTCCTGCTCGGGCCCTTGAGCGCGCTCGAAACCGAGCGCGCGCCAGCGGGAGGCATCGACGCCGTGCGCGCACTCTCGCTCGCGGGCCTCTCGCTGCCCGAGCTCTCCGCTCGCGAGCGCGCAGCCTTCGCTGCAGGACTGCTCGCAGGTTCGCGACTCGAAGGCGCCGCGCGACGCGCTCTGTCCGCGCAGCTGCGCCATGGCTGAGACTACGCCGTCCGAGCCCTGGCGGCGACGGCTGCGCGCGCAAGCACTCGCGGGCTTCGCCCAGCTTGCTGGAGGGCCCGCGGACCCTCTCGTCCGCGCGGCGCTCCAAAGTTTCGCGTTGGGTGCGCGTTTCACGCGCTACGACACGCTCGCGAGGCGCAATCTCGCCCTCGCGCTCCAAGAGCGCAGCGCCAAGGAGCGGGAACACATCCGGCTGGCGATGTGGTCGCACACTCGCCGAATCTTTCACGAGTGGCTCGTGCTCTCGACATCGCGCGCGCCCAAGCTGCTCGACACCGTGGACCTCGGCGACAGCGTCGCCCGGCTGCGCGAGCACGCGCGCGACGGCCGGGGAATGCTCCTCTGCACGGCGCACCTCGGCAACTGGGAGTTGCTCGCAGCGCGACTGCGGCGCGAGGGCTTCGACGGAGCCGTCGTCGGGTATCGCAAGCAGCGCGACTCGTCGGCGGAGTGGCTCGTGAAGATGCGCGCCTCGCTCGGCGTGCGCAGTCTCGCGCAGGATGAATCGCCACGCGAGCTCCTCGGCGTGCTCCGCAGCGGCGGCGGGCTCGGGCTCTTGTGCGACCTCGAGGTCAAGCGTCTCTCGGGAACGTGGGTTCCCTTCCTCGGTTCCCCAGCGCTGACGATGACGGCGCCCGCGGCGCTGGCTCGGGCGAGCGGACTGCCGCTGATCCCACTGCGCTGCGTCGCGCGCGGCGAAGGCTACGAGCTGCGCGTCGAGGACCCGCTGGAACTCGAACGCTCTACCGATCGCCGCGAAGCCGAGGAGGCGCTGCTCGTCCGACTCAACGCGACGTACTCGCGCTGGATTCGGGCCCAGCCCGAGCAGTGGGTTTGGTACCGACCGCGCTGGAGCGAGCCGCCGCACGAGGCGCAGAAAAGGCTCGCGGCGCGCGCGCCGCTCTCGGCACGCACGCCGCGCTCACACTAGGCGCCCAAGCGCGTCACTCGTCGATCGGGTTCTCGCGCATCCACGCCGCGAGCACGCCGTTCGCCTCCATGACCTTCCAGTAGTCGGGCAGGCTGCTGCGGTACCCGCGCAGCTGGTCGCGCAGGTCAATGGCGCCACCGGTCGGCGCCTCGCTGCCGTGAAACTTGATCAGGTCCTGCGCCGCGCGGTTGCTCATCGCGTCGTCGCCCGAGTACGTGATCAGCACGCACAGCCACTGGATCGACTGGCCGAGCTGGCCCTTCTTGTATTGGTGCGCCGCCTCTTGCAGGCGATCGTCGAACCATTCCTCGCGCTCCTTGATCAACTTGTCGAGCAACGCGAGTCCTTTGCCGCGCTCGTCGCCTCCAGAAGTCTCGAGCCAGCGGTTGAGCACGAGGAATGCCTCGCGATAGTTGCGCGGGTTGTCCCACGTCATCGACTTCACCTCGAACTCGATGTCGGCGTAGCTGCCGGGCTTGGTCAAATCGACCATCGGCCCATAGCGCTCCTTCTTGCGTCGCACCCAGTCCATGTCGGGATGGTTCGGCCAGCGCCGCTCGAACTCCGTCACGCGCTTCATGAACACGCGCACGACGGCGCGGTCGACCTTCGCGCCGGCAAGTCGCTGCTCCTCGAAGTTCTTGAGCTGCGTCTGGAGATACTTGTCGCCCGCGCTGTTCGCGGCGGCGAGGGCCCCCGCCGCGCGCCCCTCCTTGATCTTGCGATCGACCTCCTGCGCGCGCGCTTGGAGGTCCGTCGAGAGCTTCGAGCGATCCCCGATCTTGGCGAGCGCCTCCTCGGCCTGATCCCACACGGTCTCCGCTGCGGCTTTCTCCGCGAGGAACACCTGCTGCGGACCGCTGAGCGAGTCGTCGATCTTCTGGCTCGCGCCGCGCTTCAGCAGGAAGAACGCGATCATCCCCACCGGCACCAAGAAGAGCAGCATGTGCAGCGGCTTGATGCCCTTGTCCTTGTGAACCTCGCGGGCCGAGCGTTCCCAGGCCTGTTTCTCGCGCGCGTCGGCCTTGCCCGCCGGGATCGGCGCTTTTCCGCCCTTCGGCGCCGCGACACCTTTCGTGGGGCTCGCCGCAGGCTTGCGCACGACCGGCGCGGGCGCCGCGGAGGCCCGCGGGGTCGGCGTCGGAGCTGGCGTCGGAGCCGAGGGCGCCGCCGCGCCCGCCTCGGCCTCGATCGAGATCGTCGCCTCGCCGAGCTTGAAGCTCATGCCGGGCGTGAGCGTGCACTCGTCCACGATCGGCGCACCGTCGACGAGCGGAGGCACCACTCCGGGCTTCGCCTTGAGCTGGATCACCTCGCCCTTCACGACGAGCTCCGCGTGCACCTCCGCCACGCCGGCGGAGGTGAGCTTCAGCATCGCGCGCTCCCCGCTGCCGATCGTGACCACCCCTTGGCTGGCCTTGAATCCGCGGCGCTTGCCGCCCTCGTCGACGATGAAGCGAGTCATGGTTCCAATTCCTTCTGGAAGGACGTGTCCGCGCCGAAGTTCTGGGTCCAGTAGTTCGAGGCGTTCGCGCTCGCCATCTCGCGGTGCGCCGCCATCAGGATGTTCCGGTGGTGACCGCTCGAGTGCAACCAGCCGTCGTGCGCGGCCTGCGGGTCGCCGCCGACCATCGCACAGTTCTCGCTCACGCCGCGCGGATAGCCCGCGAGCTTCATGCGATCGAACGGCGAGCGACGGGTCGGATCGCCCTGCTCGAAGTGCCCGAAATCGCCGGTGTTGGCCATGTACTCCGAGTGACCCTGCGCCGCGACTTGGATGCGCGGATTCCACGCCACCGCGCGCCGCCCCATGAGGCGTCGGTAGCGGTTGGTGATGCGAACTTGTTCCTGCTCGGCGACGCTGGGCACTTCCGCTGCCGGAGCGTCCTTGCGCTTGGCGTAGCCCGCGAACTGGCGCTCGTTGTAGGCGAGCACGGCGCGATCGTAGGCGAGATCCTCGGCCTCGGCGGCATTCCACGCAAAGGACAACAAATCGACCTCAGCCTGCTTGCTCGGCTGCACCAGCAGGAACTCCGGCGCACTGTCCGTGAAGGCGAACTCGATCCCGAGGTCCATGTGCGCCGCGCGGCACCACTCGAGCTCTGCCGACAGCGCTTGGAACTCCTTGGAGAGCTTCACGGCCTTGGCGCGCGCTTCGACCGCGCGCACCGCGGCCAGGAGCTCGTCGACCTTCTGCTGGGCGCGCGCGTACTCGCCGGCGGTGTGCGGCGGCTCGGGCGGCGCATAAGGGTAGAAATAGACGTCTTCGTCGAAGATCAAGTCGAGAGCGGCCTTGCGCGCCGTATCGAGCTCGCGCCGCACGTCGGCGAGCGAGCGCAGCGACTGCGCCGTGCGATCTTTTTCGAGATCCTTCAAGGCTTCCATGGTGCGCGCATTCAGCGCAGCACGACTCGCCGTCTCGCTCGCGCCCGCGAGCATCGCCTCGAAGGCCGCGTCACGATTCGCGGCGCCGGCCTTGAGGAACGCCTTGGAGAGCTTGTCGTCGTTCTCTGCAGTGACGGCGCGCGCAGCTTGCTCGCCGGTGATCCAGCGGCCCTTCTCCAGCAGGTAGCGCTCGTTCGAGCCGATCCCGCCGCGCGCGCGCGCGATGATGTTCGCCGCGTCGACGGCCGGGAGATCCCCGCGTTCCACCATGCGCCCGAGGTCGGCGAACGCGCGCTCGCGCTCCGCCTCGTCACCCGAGCGCAGGATCTCGCACACGATGCCGCGCCGCGCCATCGCCGAGATCTCGAGGACTGCGCCGACACGCTTGTACATGTCGAGATGCTGGCCGGACCATGGGCGCAGCGTGCCGCCCTCGATCCAGCCTTCCGCGCTCAGCTGCTCGATGCCCAAGTTGCGGAAGGGTTTCGGATCCGCGTCGTAGGCGTCGAGCAGCTCGGCGCGGAGCGCCAGTCGAGCGCGCAGGTCCTGAGCCTCGCCGATGTAGTCCTCGCGCAGCTCGCCCGGGGGCAGCTTGCGACTGGCCGCCAGCCAACATTGCCGCGCGAACGCGAGCTCGCCCTTCTCGACGCTCTCGCGCGCGAGGGTGGCAAGGGTCTCCGCAGGCAACTCTTCGGGAACCGGCCGCGCAAGCAACATCTCCGCCGTCGCAGAGCCGCGCCGATCGAGCAGCTTCGAGCGATCGACCTGCGGCGTGTCGACCGGACGCGCTCTGGGATTTCCACGCGCCACGGCACCTGCGGGAACTTCTGCGCTCGGCTCGGGCCCGCGCTCGATGCCACGCAGTGTTTCGCGCAGCAAGTCCTGCGCACTGCTGCGCGGGAAACGCTCCAAGTGGCCGAGCAGGTACTGGCGAGCCGCGTCCGCGTCTTGCTCGCGCGCGAGCTGCTGCGCCTGCGTCGCGAGCTCTTCGGCATCCGCCCGAGCGGACTTCAAGAGCTCGGCGCGCAGCGGCGCCAAGTCGCCGGTTCGTTCGCGCGGCTGCTCCGAGAGCATCCAGATCAGCTCTTCCGCGCGCTGCCACTGACGTTCGCGCAGCGCTTCGCGCACCTCCGAGCGAATACGAGCGATCAAGTCGTCGCGCGCATCCTTCGGCGTCTCGTCCGCCGGCTTGGGTTTCGACGTGAGCCCGCCACCCGCGCCACCGCGCTTCAAGAGGAGCTCTTTCAGGTCGCTGAGGGTCTGGGCCACGCGTTCCTTCGACTGCGGATCCTGCGTCTTGTCGCGCAGCGCGCGCAGCCGCTCGCGCAGCTGGTTCTCCGTGGCGCTCTCCGCGCTCGCGAGGATCTCCTCGACGCGCGCGTCGACCTTGGCGCGTTCCGCGCGCACCGCCGAGATCTGCTCGCGCAGCGCCGACGCCTCGTCGCCCTCGATTCCAGCGAGCTTGCGCTCGGCAGACTCGAGTGCCCCGGCCCGCACATCCGCGCGCGCGGCCATCAGCCGATCTCCGTCCCCTCCACAGGCGACGAACAGGAGCGAAGCGGCCACCAAAACGGAGAAGAAGGTGCGTTGGAGCATGGCGCGTTGCAGGGGGCGAACAGGTTACCCGCACCGGCCCTCGCGGTCACCGGACGAGCCGGACGTCCTGCCCCACACAGCCCCTCGCTCCGCCGCAGGGCGATGCGTACCTTCTCGACATGCGCTCCGCACCGTCGCAAGCCTCCACGCTCGCCGAAAATCTCGACTCGCGCTACGCCGCGCTCCACACGGCCAAAGAGGACGCATTCTGGACGGCCCGCATGGGCCTCGCCGAGGACGCCGCGGCTGCCCAACGGGAGCTCGATCGACTCGACATCGAACTGAACGCGTTCCTGCAGGATCCCACGCGGCTCAGCGAGGTTCGCTCCGCGCTCGCCGCGGCGAGCGATCCGATCGTGCGAACCCGCCTCGAAGGTTGGGAGCGCACGTTCGAGTCGCATGTGATCGAGAGCGCGGCGGGACGCGAGCTCGCCGCTCGCGTCACGCAGCTCGAGGGCGAACTGGAGCACGCACGAGGCGAGATGGAGCTCGGTTACCGCACCAAGGACGGCTCTTGGGTTCCCGCGACGAGCGTGAAGCTCGCGGCCATGCTGCGCTCGGAGCCGGACGAAGCGTTGCGGCGCGCGGCGTGGGATGGTCTGCGCTCGATCGAACGTTTCGTGCTCGATCACGGCTTTCTCGAAGTGCTGCGCGAGCGCAACCGCCTCGGCCGCATGCATGGCGCGGAGGACTACTACGACTGGAAGACGCGCCGCGTCGAAGGAATGACGAAGCGCGAGGTCTTTGCCTGCCTCGACGAGCTCGAAAGGCTCACGCGCGACGCGGCACGCCGAGCGGTCGAGACGCTCGCCGCACGCAGCGGAGCCGCAGCGGCTACGCCATGGAACCTGAACTTCATGGTGAGCGGCGACTCGACGCGGGAACAGGACCCGTACTTCCCCTTCCGCGACGCGCTCGCACGCTGGGGGCGCTCGTTCGCGGCGCTCGGAGTGCGCTACCGCGGCGCGGAGCTCGTGCTCGACCTCGTCGATCGCTCCGGCAAGTACGAAAACGGCTTCATGCACGGCCCCGAGGTGGCGTGGCGGCGGGGCACGGACTTCCTCCCCGCGCGCATCCACTTCACCGCCAACGCGATCCCCGGCATGGTGGGATCCGGCCACAACGCGATGGCGACGCTCTTCCACGAGGGCGGTCACGCGGCGCACTTCGCCAACATCGACATGCCGAGCCCGTGCTTCGGGCAAGAGTTCGCGCCGACCTCCGTGGCGTTCAGTGAGACGCAGAGCATGCTGCTCGACAGCCTGCTCGACGATGCAGACTGGCAGCATCGCTATGCGCTGGACTCGCAAGGGCGGGCGATGCCCATGGAGATGCACGAGCGTGCGATCGACGCATCGCAGCCCTTCGCGGCTTGGCGGGCACGGGCGATGCTCGCGGTCTGCTACGGTGAGCGCGCGCTGTACGAGATTCCCGAGGCGGAACTCAGCGCCGAGCGCGTCCTCCGCGAACTGCGCGACGTCGAGCGTCGCCTCCTGTTCCTCGACGAAGGCTCGCCGCGCCCGATCCTCGCGGTGCCGCACCTCCTCGCCGGTGATTCGAGCGCGTACTACCACGGCTATGTGCTCGCGGAGATGGCTGTGCATCAGGCCCGCGCCCACTTCCTCGCTCGCGACGGCCACCTCGTCGACAACCCGAAGGTCGGGCCCGAGCTCGCCCACATCTGGTGGCAGCCGGGCAACAGCGTGCGCTTCGACGAGTTCGTGCGGCGGCTTTGCGGCAGCGGGCTGTCCGCGGCACCGATGGCGCGCGAACTCAATCGCGACGCAGAGACGGCAAAGCGCGAGGCGCGCGCGGCGATCTTGCGGCTCGAGCGCGTGCCCAAAGGTCCGCAACGCGTCGAGCTCGATGCGCGCATCCGCGTCGTCCACGGACGCGAGACCGTGGCAGTGCTCGACGGCGACTTCGAGGCCTTCAGCGCGGCGTTTGCGCGCTGGATCGACGCGCAGGTCGCGCAGGCGGGCCGCTGAGACATGGCGCGCTGGCTGGAGTGGCTGCGCCGCTGCGCGCTCTTCGCGATCGCGACCGCGATCGGCCTGCACTACGCGCCCATGGGGTTTCTCCCCGTGGACCAGTCGATCTGCTTCGACGGCGGTTGGCGCATCCTCTGCGGCCAAGTTCCGCTTCGCGACTATGTCGCACCCAACGGATTCCCCGTCCATGCGCTGCAGGCACTGTTCTTCGCCATCTTCGGCGTGAATTGGCTCGCCTACTGCCTGCACGCGGCGCTGGCGAACGGCGCCGCCGCGCTGCTCGTCGACCGCTTCCTCGCGCTGCTCGGCCTCGACGCCAAGTGGTCGAGCGTGTTCGCCCTGGCCACGGCCTTCGTGTTCACGCCGCCGTTCGGCGTGCCGTACATGGACACGCACGCGTTCTTGTTCTCCTTCGCTGCGCTTTTCGCCGCGCTCGTCGCGATACGCGGCGCGAGCGAGCGCGGAAGGCTCATCGGTGCGTTGTGCGTGGGACCGCTTCTCGCCCTCGCGTTTCTCTCGAAGCAGATCCCTTCGGTGTTCTTCCTCCCGGCGGTGCTGCTCATCGCGCTCGAGAGCGAAGGCGAGCGCGCGC
>JBIKYW010000116.1:0-8492 GCA_044355055.1 Planctomycetota bacterium
CCTCGAGGACGCGCTCTCCAACATTCGCCGCTACATGGCGCCGGACGGAGAGCTGTGGCTCTTCGTTCCCGCGCCGCGCTGGAGCGACACCTTCGTGGTGAAGCGCTTGCTCGGCAAGCTCGGCCACCGCGTGTCCGGCACGTACGGCGGCATGTGGGACGGCTTCTACCAGCACCACCATCTCTACCCCGCGTGGGTGTGGCAGCACCTGCTCGAGGCGCAGGGCTTCGAGTGCGAGTTCTCCGCGCTCGGCTCGGCGCGAGCCAACCGACTGGCCGAGCTGTGGCTCCCGCCCGCGCTGCTGTCGTTCGTCTACAAGTCCGTCTTCGGGCACTATCCCGCACGCTTGTCGCGACCGTTCAAGCTGCCGCTTCTGGGCAGCATGCAGGAGTACCTCGACGAGGTGCAGCGCGGCGACGTGATCTCGCGCGAGCTCGAACACCCCGAGGTGGTCGAGTACGCGATCCGCTGCGTTCAGCGCAAACGGTAGACCTCGATCACGGGTCCGACGGCGGCGACGTCGAGCGTACGCATGAGCACGTTGGGCCAATCGGGCAAGAGCTCGTCCTCGAAGGGGAAGCCCCACTGCGAGCTCGGGTCGGAGGCGTCGGGAGCGCTGCGGAAGACGAGCTCGCCGCGTGAGCGGATTTCGTCGCGCAGGCGATCGAGCGCGGGCCGCGCGGGTTGGCGCGACATGTCGAGCACGAAGTAGCCCGGGCCGAGCGCCTGCACGTAGCCAGCGGCGTCGCTCTCCAGCTTCGCGGCGCCAAAGCCGAGGTCGGGTCGCGGCACCAAGTAGCGCAGGTCGAACTTCGGTTCGGGGAGCGCGGTGACGCCGACGCGCTTTTGCCAGATCGACCAGCGCGAGAGGATCGCAGCGGGGCGCTTGTCGGCGGGTTGCAGGCTGTCGTGCGCGCGCGCGAGCGGGAGATCGAAGAACGGCGTGATGTAGATCGGCGTGCTCGCGCCGTCGGGCTGCGTTGCGAGCCAGTGGGCTGTGAGTTCGAGCGTGTCGTCGCGCGAGCGGAGCTGGGCGAGCCGCAGCGACGCTGCGGCAGGGAGCGCGATGGCCGCGAGCGAAAGGGCGGCGAGCGCGCCGCGCGCGAGCTTGCCGCCGCGCTCCCACCAAAAGCACACGCCCCACGCGCCGAGGACCGCGAGATACGGCAAGAGCGGAATGAGAAAGCGCTCGAACGTGTTGCGGAAGAGCCCCGTCACCACGAGGTAAGGCAGCGCGAAACCGGCGGCGACCCAGAAGTCGCTCCAACGCTCCCACGGTCGATAGATGTCGCGCTTGCGCGCGACCCACGCGCCCAGTGCGAGGACGAGCAGCGCGAGCAAGCCAGGTTCGTAGTAGACGAGCGTACGTGCGAGCGTCTGGAATCCCGCGCCTTTCCAGTCGTGCAGGTCGAGCGTGTGATCTCCCCAGACGAGGCGCGTGCCGATGATTTGGGGTGCGCCGTAGGCCGCTTCTTGGCCTTCGAAGTAGAGGTACGGATAGAAGACGGCGAACGAGCCGGCGGCGAGCGCCGCGAGCACGATCGGCAGGCTCCACACGCGCCACGAGAGCAAGCGCGCGCTCAAGTGAACGTGTCGCAGCGTCGCGAAGAGCCACGCGACGGAGAACGGCGCGAGGAGTGCGAGTCCGCTCTGCAGCGTACCGATGCCGATGGCGACGCTCGCAGCGGCGAGCGCGCCGCTGCGCCAGCTGGGTGAGCGCGCGAAGTGCATCGACGCGAGCACGGACAGCAGGAACACGGTCGAAGCGCCGGCGTGGGGTCGCGCTTGCTGCGCGAAGAACTGCATCAGGAAGCTCGCGGCGAAGAGGGCGGCGGCCAGCAGCGAACCAGCGGGCGGGAGGAAGCGGCGGGCGAGGGCGTAGACGAGCGGAATGGCGAGCGCGGCGAGCACTGCCATCGCGATGCGCAGCTCGACATAGGCGTGCGCAGCGGCCGCAAGGTGCTTTTCGAGCGGCTCGTTCGACGACGGGGCGGGGGTCGAGTCCGGCAGCAGCGAGAGTAGGCCGGGGAAGAGGATCGGGTACTGCGCGTCGTTGTGGTGGGGGTCGGGCTCGGTGGAACCGGCGCGCAGGAGCTCGACGTGCAGCGCCATGTGCGCGTCGGCCTCCTTGTAGTGCGGCACGCAGTGGTCGATGCCCCAAAGGTGCAGCGCCAGCGCGGCGAGCGTGAGCGCGATCAGAGCGAGGGAGGTACGCACCTCGGTCGAGGATACCAGTGCGGCGGCGTGCACTCACGAAGGACGCGGCGCTGCGAGCTTGGCGAGGCGCGGGGCGAAGGCCATGATCGGGTCGGCGATGGAAGAGCGGCAACCGAACGGCGGCACGTGCGCACTCGTGCTCGGCGCGCTGATGGCATTTGCGCTTGTGCTGCGGCTGTGGACGCTCGATTTCGGGCTGCCCTTCACTCAAGAGCCCGACCCGCACATCCTTGACCAGATCGCGTTGCTCGCGAAGCCCGACTGCGACGAGCGCGACATCTTCTACAGCTCGATCTATCCGCACCTGCTCGCGCGACTCGCGATCGCAACCGGAGCTCCGGTACAGATTCCCAGCGGCGTGGAGAACCTCGACTTCGAGGGCCAGCTCGCCGTCGCCGCGCGCATGCATCATCACGTGCGGCTGCTGATCGCATGGCTCTCGATCTTGATCGTGCCGGCGACATTTTGGCTCGCGAGCTTCTTCATGACGCGGCGCTTCGCGCTCGCTGCGGCGGCGCTCGCGGCCGTGAGCACGCTGTCGCTGCAATTTGGGCAACAGGCTCGTCCGCATGCCGCTGTCGCGCCGCTGATCGTGCTGGCGGTGGCGAGCTGTGTGAACCTGCGTCGGCGCGGCGACTGGGGGTCGTTCGCACTCGCGGGCGGACTTTGCGCGCTCGCGCTCGCGACGCTCACCAACGCGTTCGCGGTGCTCATCCCCGCGGGACTCGCGTACTTGCTGCGCAACAACGCGCGGCGCCGCGTCTTCGATGCCAAGCTGCTGCTGCCGCTCGCACTCCTCGCTCTCGCCGTGCGCGCCTTCTATCCGTTTTTCTTCGTGCCGACGCCGCCCGACGCGGTGATGCCGACCGAGGAGGGCACGGTCAGCTTCGGTTGGCAGACCTTCAATTGGAGCGAGTTCCAAGGCGCGGGGTTCCCGACCTTGTTCATGACCTTGTGGTACTACGAGCCGGTCGCCTCGCTGTTCGCGCTCGTCGGGGTGATCGCTTGGGCGCTGCGGGGTTTCGACGGCACGGCCGAGGCGCGCGAGCGTCGCAAGGACTTGGTCGTCGCGGTGTCGTTTGCGTTGGCCTACGCCCTCGTCATCGGGTTGCAGCGCCGCAACCAGCAACGCTTCGTGCTCCCGCTCCTTCCGTTTGTCTTCGCGGGCGCGGGCTACGGTCTTGCGGCGCTGTGGCGCACCGCACGGCTGCGCACGCTGGCGTGGGCCGCGAGCGCGCTGTGCGCGATTCCGCTGTGGGCGTGCCTCGGCTACACCGGAATGCGGCTGCGGCCCCACACGTTGGAACAGGTCGGCGAGTGGATTCGTGCGAACGTGCGGCGCGGCGAGCAGCGCGTGGCGATCCACCTCCTTTGGGACGTGCCGCTCGCCCGAGAACATCGCAACCTCGTCGACGCACTCGGGGAGCCGCGCAAGCTCGCCTTCAGCCCGTGGCTCGTCCATCAGGCGGAGCGCATGGATGATTTCTGGACAGGCGAGCGCTGGGACGTCGAGCCGCTCTATCCGCAGCGCGAGCGTTGGCCGCAGGTCGTCAAGGATCCGGCGGCGCACCTCGATGCGATCGATGCGGACTACGTCGTTCTGCCCGCGGGCGAGGGCGTCGGCGTCACGCCCCTGACGCGCGGGATTCGTGAGGAGCTCCTGAGGCGCGGCGCGACGCGTGTGCTGGAACTCCCCGCGGAGTCTCGACCGCCGGTCTCTGGGCTCGAGGGCCTCGATACGCCCCATTTCACTTGGTACGTCTCCACGCGACGCTGGTTCGGGCCGCAGCTCGAGGTCTTCGCGCTTCCGCCGCGCAACTGACGTACACGGAAGCCGCATGACGAACCTGTGAATCCGTGTGGGCTCCGGGGTCGCACCCGTCGAGATGCCCTCATCGGGAGCGCTAGACTCAGGCTCTCGAAGTGCGGCGCATGAAGATCCTGATTGTCGATGACGACCCGAAGCTGCGCGCCTTCGTTGCCAAGGGACTCGAGACTCAAGGCTACGCAACCGTGGCGGCTGGCGGCGGATCAGAGGCTCGCGACGTGCTCGCGGCGATGAGTCAGTTGCCGGACTTGATCTTGCTCGACGTGATGATGCCTTCGGGCGACGGCATGTCGTTTCTGGAGGAGCTGCGCCGTCGCGGCATCGAGGTTCCGGTGATCTTTGTTTCCGCCGCGCGCAGCGTCGAGGATCGCGTGCGCGGACTGCGGCTCGGCGCGGACGACTTCTTGGTCAAGCCGTTTCAGTTCGAGGAGCTGCTCGCGCGCATCGAAGCTGTCGCGCGGCGACGCGCACGACCTGCGCTCTACGAGATCGGAGAGCTGCGCATCGACCCGATGCGTCGCATGGTCGAGCGCGGTGGCATTCGAATCGACTTGAGTCCCAAGGAGTTCGACCTGCTGCGTACGCTCGCCGAAGCGCGTGGACGCACGCTGTCGCGCATGGAGCTGCTCCAGCAGGTGTGGGGCATTCACTTTGATCCGCAGACCAACGTGGTGGATGCCCTCGTCGCGCGGCTGCGTCGCAGGCTCGAGCGCGGCGGGACTCCGGTAATCGAGACGGTCGTCGGCGAGGGCTACCGCATGGCGACGCCCAAGGACGCACGGTGAATCGGCAGGCGCGGCGCTCCTGGTCGATCGCCGAGCGCGCCACGGTCTGGTTTGCGGCGACGACGGGGACCGTCGTGCTCGGCATCGCGGGCTACGCCACGTGGGAGGTGCGTCACTCCAAGGACAACGAGATCGACGCACTCGCGACGGAACGCATGGCGGAGCTTCGCACCCGCTTCGATCCCGCCGAGGAGCTCGAGTCCGCGTCGCACGCTGGCGAAGTGTTTCGGCAGCGGCGCGCGGAGTTCACTCGGCTCGTGGATGCGATCAGTCGGCAGAGCGGCGACAACCCGCTCGGCGTGCGGGTGATCGATGCGACCACCGGCGAGTCGCTCGGCGACTTCGGGCAAGTGCGGCTCATTCCGACGGAACTTCCGGTGCGAGAGGAGCCGCAGCGTCTGCCCGGTGATCGCTTCGCGCACAGCGACCGCCTCGTGAGCGACATCCACGTCGTCATGGTGATCGACGGCCGCCACCAGTACGACGAGTGGCGCCACTTCGCGCTCACGGCCTTCGCGCTGGCGATCGTTGCGGGCTTCGGCGCGTATTTCTCCGGACGATTCTTCATTCAACGCGCCTGCGAGTACATGAGCGCGCTCGCCAAGCGCACGCGCGAGGTCCGCTATTCGACGGAGCAAGTCCGCATCGAACCCGGCTCGGTGCCCGAAGAGATCGCCGAGCTCGTGCGCGCGCTCGAGCACATGCTCTCCAACATTCGCGTCGAGGAGGAGCGTACCCGCTTGCTCGCGCGCGGTCTGGCTCACGAGCTCGGCTCGCCGCTGCAGAACCTGATCGGCGAGACCGAGGTCGCGCTGATGGCCAAGCAGGATCCGGCGGAGTATCGGCGCGTGCTCGAGAGCCATCTCGAAGAGCTGCGCGACATCGGCCATGCCATCGGCAACCTGATGACGCTCGTCTCTCAGCGCCGAGGCGAGGGCGGCACCGCGAGCGAGCGCTTCGACCTCGGGGTCGAGATCGAGCTGCGCCTCGCCCGCGAACGTGCGCACGCGCTGCGCAACGGGATCGCGCTCGAAGTGCGCATCTCCGGCGACCTCTCGATCTCGGGTGACCGAGAGGCCCTGTGGCTCGTCGTCTCGAACCTCGTCGCCAACGCGATCGACTACACGCCGCGCGGCGGTCAAGTGCGGCTGGAGCTGTGTGACCAAGGCGAGCGGGTGCGCATCGTCGTCGACGACTCGGGCCCCGGTATCCCGCCGGAGGAGCGCGAGCTCGTTTTCGAGCCTTTCCGCCGCGGTGCGACGCGCGAAGGCCGACGCGCGGGGTACGGACTCGGGCTCTCGATCGTGCGCTCCGCCGTCGAAGCCCAAGGCGGCACGGTGCGCATCGACACCTCGCACTTGGGTGGGGCGCGCTTCACCGTCGAGCTGCCGCGCGAGCGTGCCTGAGCGCCTGTCAACGCGCGAGCGCGACGACGAACACGCGCCGCGAGCCAGCGAGCACGCTCCCGCGCAACGCGAGCCGCGCGCGCAGGTCAGAGGGCACGCGCTCGAGGTCGCGCTCCTCGATCAAGGCGAGGAACTGTTGTCCTTCTCGCGCGATGTGCTCCGCAAGGTCTCCCGGCTGCCCGTCGTGGGGCGGCACGCCGATGACGCAGGGCCCGCCCTCGTAGAAGCGCGGACCCTCGGGCGCGGTTCCGTAGCACGGCACCGCCGACGGCGCCTCCGGCTGCTCTCGCAAGAGCGCCGCCACGGCGCGGTCGCCCTTGATCGCATTGATCGCGGGCAGGATCAGCGCGGAGGTGGCGGTCAATCCGATGCACCAAGTGAGTGCGACGACGTTCGCCCACTGCTTGGAGTTGTTGCGGCGATGAGCTCGAAGAGCGAGCACCATCCCGACCGCGAAGATCGCGCTCACCGCGAGCGCGCGCACGAGCAGCGTCGGCGTCTGCGCCTCGATTTGTGCGAATCCCGCGAGCTTTTCGGCCTGTTCCTCCGAGCTCTTCGCCAACGCGTGCGCGACGGGCACCGCCGCTGCGAACAACAGTGCGAGCAGGCCGAAGAGCCCGACGGGGACGAGCGTTGCGGCTCGTCCGAGCTCGTTCGAGCGCAGCGCGTCGGCGAAGACGCGCGCGCCGAGGAGTGCGAGCGCGGGGTACGCGCTCATCAGGTACAGCTCGCGCTTGGCAGGCGTGATCGAATAGAAAAGGAACAGCGCCGCGAACCACAGGAAAGCCCGCGCGAGGCCTGCATCTTGCACGTGCCCGCGACGGGCGCTCCACCACGCTCGCGCGCCCGCCACCACGCCGAGCGCCACGGGGACGCTCCAAGGCAGGAGGAACGCGGGCAGTTGCAGCAGATGCTGCCAAGGCGGTCCGTGGTGTGCGGTCCCTTCGATGGCGCGGCCCATGTGCTGGCCGAAGAAGAGCGGCTTCCAGAGCGCCGGTTCGCGCAGCGAGGCGAGCACCGCCCAAGTCGCGACCGGCAGGATCACGAGGAACACGGCGCACACGAGCGCCCAGAGCGGCGCGCGCGCGCCGCCGACGCGCTGGCGTTGCCAGGCCCACGCAAGCAGCGGCAGACCGATGTTGACCAGCGCGGGCGGGCCCTTCGCGAGCATGCCGATGCCGCCCAAGAGACCGGCGAGCAAGGTCCAGTTCCGAGCGGAGCGAACGTCCGCAGCGACATGCGCGCTGCAGTAAAGCGCGCCCACGCAACCCAAGGTCAGAAGCGGGTCGAGCGCGAGGCGCGCGCCGTTCCAGAAGATCAGCGCGAAGCCGAGGAAAAAGACGGGGGCCCAGCGCTCTTCGAGCTCTCCGAACCACTGCCGCGCCAGCCGCGCCGTCATCCACGCGACCGCCGCGATCGAAGCGACGGATACGAGGCGCATCGCGAGCTCGCTCCAGTCGGTCAGCGAGCCTGCCAGACCCGCGAGCCAGTACACCAGCGGCGGCTTGTCGGGATAGAGCGTCCCGCAGCGCCGCAGCACGAGGAACTCGTCGTGGAGGTAGATCCACTTCGCGATCATCGCGTAGCGCGGCTCATCGGGCGCCCACAGGTCGCGCACGGCGGCGCACGCGAGGATGGGCACGAGGAACCACCACCAGCGCGGTGTCCAGCTCGGGAATCGGGGCGGCGTAGTCACGCGGGGGCGGCCGTTGCTACCCTCTGGATACCGTCTGAGACGTCCAGGGTCGAGCGATGCCCACCCGAACGCAACCCCAAGCCACGGTCGATCCAGTGGCCGAGCCCGTGCGCACCGAGCAGGTCGAGCTCAGCCTCGTCGCACCCGTCTACAACGAGAAGGACAACCTCGGCCCGCTGTATCGGCGCGTGTGCGAGGTGTTCGGCGAGCGGACGCGCTGGGAGCTCGTTCTGGTCGACGATGGCAGCACCGACGGCTCGACGGGCGTGATGAAGGAGCTGCGCCGCAACGACCCGCGCGTGCGGTGCGTGTTCTTCGCGCGCAACTGCGGTCAGACCAGTGCGATGCGCGCAGGTATCGAGAGCGCGCGCGCGCCGCTCGTGGCGACGCTCGACGCCGACATGCAGAACGACCCCGCGGACCTGCCGAAGATGCTGGAGCTGCTCGGCGACGCGGACGCCGTGGTCGGCTGGCGCATGAAGCGCAACGATGACTTCGTGCGCCGGGCGAGCTCGAAGATCGCGAATGCGATCCGCAACAAGCTCTCGCACGACCAGATC
>JBIKYW010000584.1:0-2513 GCA_044355055.1 Planctomycetota bacterium
GCCCCCAAGCGTCCGTAGCGGACGATGTGAGGAGACTCGGACTCCCTCACCCACACGGATCGAGGTCGAAGTTCGCGGTCGGGCCCTCGCCCCTGCGCGCGTGTCGAGCACGGCACTCCACCTGCATTTTCCGAGAGCGAAAGCCGCGTCCGTCTCGCTCCAACTTGTTCGGAGCGCGCGCGGTCGAGCGCGGCAACGCCCCGTGATGAAACCGCCGCCCAGCCTTCCGTGCATCGTCCGGTGGAAGTTCCTCCGCCGGGCTCCCGCCCAGCTTCACTCCCTTGCCGACTTTCTCCACGAGTGGAAGCAGCGCTGCGACCGGGCCGCGATCTTCTCGCGCTCGGCGGAGATCGCGTTCGAACTGCTCGCCTGCACGATCCCGCTGCTCGTCTTGATCGCGTCCCTCGGCAGCCACTTCGTCGAAGCCGAGCGGATCCAATTCGCGATCCGGGCCGTGCTCGAGCATCTGCTGCCACCGAGCGCTCACGCGTCCGAGCTGATCGCCAACGTTCCTGCCGAGGTCGAGACAGTCTTCAGCTATCGCTCGACCGCGATTTGGGTCAGCGCCCCCCTGCTGCTGTGGATCGTCAGCGCTCCGGGTCGCGCGCTTCGGGACGGACTGAATCAGATCTTCCACACAACGAGTACGTCCGCGCGTGCGAAGGCTGGTTTCAGCTTCGACGGCATCCGCGCAGCGCTCCGCGCAATCCTCGTCTCGCTTCTCACGGCGACCGCCATCGTCGCGGTCACCATGCTCCAGCCGTTGCTCTCGATCCCGCTGGAACACCTGCCGACCGCTTGGCTGGAGTGGCAGCATGGCCTCTTCAACCGGGCGACGATTCTCGCGCTGTCGCTGCTTGCGACGCTCGTGCTCTGCGCGAGCTGCTACAAGTTCCTGCCCGACTCCCATGTGCCCAACAGCGTCGTCCGCAACGCCACGCTCGTGGCCGTCCTCTTCTGGGAAGTGGCGCGCTTCGTCTTCGCCTACTACCTGAAGCTCACCCCGACCTTCGGTCTCTTCTATGGAGGCCACGTCGCGCTGGCCGCATTCGGGCTATGGCTGTATGTCTCGGCGTTGATCCTGTTTGGGTCCGCGGTTCTGTGTCAGCAAGCGAAGGAACGCCGCGACGCTTCGAAGGCGCGAGCATTCCACGTACCGCAGGCCGAGCCGCGCGGACTCTGAGAGTTGCGGCACGCGGACTCGACGGCGTTACGGAGTTGTTCGAGAACCGAGGCTCCCGGCCCGCATCGACGCGGACCGGCGCACCTAGCGGTTCAAATTGATCTTCGAGAGCTCGGCGAAGTGAGCGGCGCGGGCGCCGTTCTTCGTGCCCTTGTGCTTCTCGGCGAGGGCCTCGGCCTTCTTCACGTTGCCGCCGTCGAAGGGCTTGTCCTTGGCGACCTTCCCGACGAACGAGCTCCACGCCTTGGCGGCTTCGCGTTCGGCCGCGAGCTCGGGCGAGGCGAGCTTCGTCGCGAGCACCGCGACCTTGGGCGCGAGCTCCGCGGAGCCCTTGCAGGCATTCGAGAGCGCAGAGATCAGCTCATCGGCCTCGGCGAGATCGCCCCCATCGAGGAGTCGCTCGGCGCGCGCGATGCGCGCCTCGGTGCGCGCGACGAACTCCGCACGCGCCTTCGCGCCGTCGTCCCCGCCGACCTTGTCGCACTCGGCGAGGGCCGCGGCCAAGTCGCCCTTCGCGAAGGAGCCCCACGCATTCTTCAGCGTCGCAGGCGTGCCCGCGGGCGCGTCCTTCGATCGCTTCACCTCGGACGCGATCGTCTCTTCGAGTTGCTTCCCGAAATCGCCGGGATAGCCCTGCAGAAGCACGGTCCCGTCGACGCCGATGAGCGCCACCTCCGGCAGGCCGCGCCCGACGGTCGGGATGACACGCTCGTTGGTCCAGATGGCGTTGTTGCCGCGCCACTTCATCTTCCACGAGAACGCCTCGTAGGTGTTCTTCTCGGTGCCTTGGCACTCGACGAAGATCACCTGCACGTCGTCCCCGAACTGCTCCTGCACCTTGATGGAGGCCGGCACGGACCCCCCGACGCAGCCCGGTCAGTTCTTGCCCCAGAAGTCGATCAGGATCGGCTTGCCGCGCAGGTCGGCCATACCCTTGATGCCCGCGGCGTTGATCGGCGCCTCGCGGAACGAGAAGTCGACCTTCTCACCTTCGGCGACAGGCATGCTCGACGCGAGCCAAGCCACGCCGGCGAGCGCGAGGGCCGAGGCGGCGAGCCGCCAGTTGGAGTGCTTCATGGGGAATCTCGAGTTGCGGTGCAGGGCCGCGGTGGCGCGGGGAAATCCCGCCTAGTTCCTCGACGCTATCCCCCGCCCGAAGTCGTCGCAAGAGACCGCATGTTCAGGCGAGGTTTACGGGCGCTTTCGGAGCAGCACTCGAGGGTCGAAACCGATGTCCGCGACCGCCAGCGCACCGAGCCACCGGGCGGCGTCGGGACTTGCGAACCCGAGCTTGGGCGCGACGAAAGTGACCGTCAGATCCGCCCGAAAC
>JBIKYW010000585.1:0-2509 GCA_044355055.1 Planctomycetota bacterium
CATGCACAAGCTCGTTCTGATTCGCCATGGCGAGAGCCAGTGGAACCGCGAGAACCGCTTCACCGGTTGGAAGGACGAGCCGCTCTCCGAGAAGGGCGTCGGCGAGGCGCGCGAAGCGGGCAAGCGCCTGCGCGCGGCGGGCTTCGAGTTCGACGCCGCGTACACGTCGCTCCTGCGGCGCGCGATCTCGACCCTGCAGCTCGTGCTCGAAGAGACCGAGCAGCTGTGGCTACCCGTGACGAAGGACTGGCACTTGAACGAGCGCCACTACGGCGCTCTGACCGGCCTCGACAAGGCCGAGACCGCCGCCCGCCACGGCGAGGATCAAGTGCTCATCTGGCGCCGCAGCTACGACATCCCGCCGCCGCCCTACGCCGCGGGCGACGCCGCGAATCCCTCGAACGACCGCCGCTACGCGAAGCTCGCCAAGTCCGAGCTGCCGCTCTCCGAGTCGCTGAAGGACACCGTCGCGCGCGTCGTGCCCTACTGGGAGCGCGAGCTCGCGCCGCGCGTGCGCGCAGGCGAGCGCCTGATCGTCGCCGCGCACGGCAACAGCCTGCGTGCTCTGGTGAAGCACCTCGACGGAATCGCTGACGACAAGATCGTCGCGCTCAACATCCCGACCGGCATCCCGCTCGTGTACGAGCTCGACGCCCACCTGAAGCCCACCTCCAGTCGCTACCTCGCCAGCGACGAGGAGATCGCCGCCGCGCAGCACGCGGTCGCGAGCCAAGGCAAGGCGAAGCACTAGGAACGCGCACCATGTTCGGCTGGTTTCGACGCAAGCGAGCCGAGCCCGAGCCCCGCACGCTCGACCTCGGCCCCATTCAGGAGTTCCACGCCGCCCCCTCCGGCGACGGCGAGCAACGCCTGATCGCCGCCCTGCGTCGCCTGCTCCCCGAGCACGAGAACGTCGAGCGCGCCTACCTCGCCCGCGTGCGCTACGGCGAAGGCCAGCCCCTCGACATGGCGCTGTGCCTCGTCGGCACCGAGTCCGACGCCCTCTACACCGCCCTCCGCAAGCTCTTCCACGCCATGTTCGAGCAGGGCCAGCACCTCGACATCGTGTTCGTCTCGCCCGACGAGGAAGCGCGCTTGCGCTCGCTGTCGTCCGCGATCTACGAGCGTTCTTGAGTTCGCGGCCCGCGCGACGATTTCGGCGCTTGGGCGCGGCGCGGCTTCTGCGTTTGCCTCGGGCAAGACGCTAACCTCTTCGCCCCACGTCATCGCGGAGCGGACCTCACCATGAACCAACTCGACGTCCTGTCGCCGATTCGCATCGGCTCGCTCGAACTCAAGAACCGCGCGTTCATGGCGCCGCTCACGCGCTGCCGCGCCACGGTCGCGGACGGCGTCTCCACGCACGTTCCGAACGCGCTGATGGCCGAGTACTACGCGCAGCGAGCGAGTGCGGGTCTGATCGTGGCGGAGGCGACCATGGTGATGGAGGGCCACTCGTCGTTCTACGCCGAGCCGGGCGTGTGGAGCGCGGAGCAGGTGGCGGGTTGGAAGCTCGTCACGCAGGCCGTGCACGCGAACGGCGGGCGCATGTTCCTGCAGCTGTGGCACGGCGGCCGCGCCTGCCACCCTGTCTTCAACGCGGGCGCCACGCCGGTCGCACCGAGTGCGATCGCGATCCGCGGCTTCGAGGTCCAGACTCCGCAGGGCAAGGTCGCGCACGGCGTGCCGCGCGAGCTCGCGACGAGCGAGATTCCCGGCATCGTCGCCGGCTTCCGCGCGGCGGCCGAGCGCGCCAAGGAGGCCGGCTTCGACGGCGTCGAGCTGCACGGCGCGAACGGCTACCTGCTCGACCAGTTCCTGCGCAGCGGCTCGAACCAGCGCAGCGATGCCTACGGTGGCTCGATCGAACATCGCGCGCGGCTCCTGCTCGAAGTCCTCGACGCCACGTGCGCCGTGTGGGGCCCGGGCCGCGTGGCCGTGCGCCTCTCGCCGCTCAACAGCTACAACGACATGCAGGACGAGGATCCGATCGCGCTCTCGACCTTCGTCGCCACGGAGCTCTCGAAGCGTGAGCTCGCGTTCCTGCACGTGATGCGCGGCGACTTCCTGCGCCGCCAGAAGGGCGACGTGCTCTCGGCGTTCCGCGCGAACTTCCGCGGAACAGTCGTCGCCAACATGGGCTACACGCCGAGCGAGGCCTCGCAGGCGATCGCCGCGGGGCAGGTCGATGCCGTCGCCTTCGGCACCGCGTTCCTCGCGAACCCCGATCTTCCTGCGCGCATTCGCGCCGGTGCCGCGCTCAACGCGCCCAATCCCGCGACCTTCTACACGCCCGGCCCCGTCGGCTACACCGACTACCCGACGCTCGCCTGACGCTCGCGCTCTGCGCGCCGTGCCTTCAGCGCGGCGGCGGGAGATAGCCCGGCAGGAAGTGCGTCATCCAGAGCTGCGGGCTCGCGGGCAGTTCCTTGGGCAAGCTCTTGGGCGGCGTGATCGAGGCGTCGCTCGCGCGAGCGTCGGAGTCGAGCGCTGTCTGCGCGTCGATCGA
>JBIKYW010000117.1:0-8450 GCA_044355055.1 Planctomycetota bacterium
CGACATCCACCCGCCGCTCGTTGAACAGCTGCTCGTGCAGTTCCTGCGCGAAGAGCTCGCCAGCGCAGGATTCTCGCGCGCGGTGCTCGGTATCTCGGGCGGCGTCGACTCGGCGCTGGTCGCGGCGCTCTGCGCCCGCGCGCTCGGGCCGGAGAACGTGCTCGGCGTGATGATGCCGTACCGCACCTCGAACCCCGATAGCGAAGGCCACGCGCGGCTGCTGGCGAGCACGCTCGGCATCCAGACCCGCAAGGTCGAAATCACCGCGATGGCGGACGGCTACCTCGCTGCAGGGCGCGTCGAAGACCGCATGCGCCGCGGCAACGTGATGGCCCGCTGCCGAATGATCGTGCTCTACGACCTCTCGGTCGAGTTCAAGGGCCTCGTCGTGGGCACGAGCAACAAGACGGAGATCCTGCTCGGCTACTCGACGCAGTGGGGCGATTCCGCGAGCGCGCTCAACCCGATCGGCGACCTCTACAAGCACCAGATCTACCAGCTCTCGCGCCACATGGCCGTGCCCGCGCCGATCCTCGACAAGGCGCCGAGCGCGGACCTCTTTGAAGGCCAGACCGACGAAGGCGAGCTCGGCTTCAGCTACGCCGAGGCCGATCGACTGCTGCACCACATGGTCGACTTGCGCATGAGCGAGGCCGAGCTCGTCGAGGCGGGCTTCGCGCTCGACTTCGTGCGCCGCATCGCCGCGCGCATCGCCGCCACGCAGTTCAAGCGCGTGATGCCGCTGATCGCCAAGCTCTCACAGCGCACGATCAATCAGGACTTCCGCTACCTTCGCGATTGGGGCCGCTGATCGTCCAGCGCTCGTGGTCGCGCTCCTCGCCGCGGATGCGGCGATACCCGCGCGCCACGCCGTTCCGCGTGAAGCCGAGCTTGGCGAGCAAGCCGCGCGACGCAACGTTCTCAGGTAAGACATAGGCGTGCAGCTCGCGCAGGGCCAGCTCCCCGAGCGCGCGCGCCACAGCGAGTGTGAGTGCCTCACTCATCAGTCCGCGGCGCGCGTACTTGGCGCCGATCCAATAGCCCAAGGTCGCGCGGCGCGCACCCGGCTCTATCTCGCCGATCGTGATCGACCCGCAAATGCGGCCCGAGCGCCGCATGCGCACGAGCCAACGCTCGCGACGATGCTGCGGCCCGACGCGCAGGTAGCGCGCGAACCACGACGGCCCCAGCGGATCGACTCCGGTGATGTCGAGCTCCCACGGCGCGAGAAAGTCCCAGCTCGCACGACGCAGACTCAGCAGTTCCTCTTCGTCCTGCTCGCACGGAGCGGCGAGGACGATGCGCCGCCCCCGCGCGACGACGCGAGCTTCGAAGGAACGCTCCCGCGGCGAAGCCATGTGCGTCTTGTACGTCCCCAGCGCGCACTTGTCGCGCGGCGCGGCCGCAGCAAGGCCTGAAATACTGCGGGGAGCCCGCGATGGACTCCCCGCAGCCCTTGGGTTGTGTACGAAGCGTCGTCGGCTCAGGCCTGTAGGCGACGAGCCAGCTCGTCGAAGTCGACAGAGGTGATCATCGAGCGATCGATGCGCGAGAGGCTGGCGAGGCGGGCGCGCTCGGCTTCCGAGCGCTCGATCGCGGACGCCGCGGCGCGCGGAGGCGCGCTCGGGAGGCCGAGAATCTCAGGGCTGACCGCCGAGGCGAGGTCGCGCGCAATCGACTCGGGCAGCGGACCGCGCTTTTCGAGCGCAGCGCGCGCGCGCACGCAGACTTCGAGAGTCTCCTGCAGGTTGCGCTGGATGCGCGTGAGTCGATCGAGGTCCGGCGCCGGACCGGCGAGAGACTGCTTCACCTTGGCCGTCGCAACTTCGAGCACGGCGATCAAGCAGTTGAGCTTGTTGCGCAGACGCTCGCGGTACTCCGCGGATTCCAAACCAGACTCGGAGTGGGACTCGCCGCTGTCGAAAGGCTCTTGCATCGTGGGCTGCCGGGCGCGGGGTAGGTGCTCGCTCCGACACCAGAGAGTACCCCGCGACGATCACCGCGGTCGCGCCCGACGCACTCTTGTTCCACTTGCGAGCAGAGCTGGAAAAATGTTCCAGATCCCGCGCAGCGCACGGCGCACGCCGAGCTCAGAGCGTCGACGCGATGAGGTCGAGCAGCTCGTCGACCGACGCACGGCCGAGCGCCATGAAGCGCTGTTGACGCAGCGTGCCTTCGACGTGGTTCCAAGGCCCGACCGAGGGGGCCACCCGCATGACGTCCTCGCTGGTGAGCGAAGGATCCGAGCCGCCGTGCAGCACGAACACCACTTCGACGCCGTCGGTCAACGTGGACTTCACCCACGCGACCTCGCCTCCACCCGCCGGATCCTCCGAGCGCAAGACCGTCGACTCCACCAAGGCGAAGCGGCCACCGTCGCTCTGCGGCTGCAGCGGCACGAAGCCCGCCACCGCGAGGCGCGAAGCCTGTCCGTCCGGCAGCGGCTGTTCATCGTTGCTGGGGACGTGCCACTCGAAGTCCGCGGCGAAGCTCGGATTCAACTCGATGGACTCGAACTCGACGAGACCCATCACCTGCCCATCCGTGGCGACTTGCTCGCAGCGCATCACCAAGCCTGTCTCGCGATCGACCGCGAGGTTGTAGGTGAACGACGCGCCGTGGCGCAGCGCGAACATCATCTCGTCGCACACGCGGCCCGCGACGTGGACGTTGGTGCCGAGCAGGATCGGGCTGTAGTTCGTCACCATGCTCGCGACATCGTGGATGCGGAAGTCGCGATAGCGGAACAAGAAGCCTTCGCGCGAGCCCTGCAGCATGCGCCACAGCTCTTCGCTCGGCTCGGGCAGACTCGGCGCGATCAGCTCGAGCGAGCGGAGCGCGAAGCGCCCTTCACCGTCCGAAGCGACGTCCTCGCGATACGAGGTCGAGATCGTCTCCTCACCGACGCGCCACGTCTGCTCGACGCGTCGCACGCCGCTGTAAGCAACGCCGGTCGCCGCACGCTGCATCTTCTGCAGGAGCTGCTCCCCGGGCGTCGGCGACTGCAGGATGATCGGGCCGTCGTTTCCAACCGCGCCCTGAGCAGAACCTTCCGACACGTCGCTGCACGCAGCCTGCCCGAAGGCGAGGCCGAGTGCGGCGATGGCGAGGAAGGTGCGCTGGAACATGGCGGGTTTCAGATGTTGTTTTGGCTGAGCATGCCGCTCGACGCGGTTTCGAGCCACGCACGCGAAGCGGGCGAGAGGTCGCGCGTGGAGCGGACGTGCTCGACACGGAAAGGACGCGCGATGCGCGTGGGAGCGGCGGGCGCCGCGTCATCGCGGAAGAAGAGCGGCGAGAAGGCGAGCGTGACGAGCGCAGCCGCAGCCGCGAGCCACAACTGGCGAACGGGTCGACGCTCGCGGCGTTCCGTCGAGGCGTGCGGCGCAGCAAGGTCGCGCGCGATCCGCTCGGCGAGCGCCGCAGGCGCTTCCATGCGCGGCAGATGCTCGACTTGGCGCGCGACGCGTGCCTTGACGGGGTCGGCGAGCTCTTCCGCGACGAGGCGATCGAGCACGCTCGGCGTGCGCTGCCGCGAAGCGAGCCCACCCATCCCCGCAGCAGCGGCCTCGACGGCGCGGTCGAGCTCGGCGCCCGGCTGCACGCGGCCGAGCCCAGCGACCGCGCGGAGCGTGCGCTCGCGGCGCTCGTCGGCTTCGAGCTGCTGCGTGCTGCGCGCTTCGAGTTCCCGAGGCGCGACGACGCGCGGCAGCGTGCGCAGCAGGCCCTCGCGCAGCTCGAGCCGCGCGCGCCAGCGCTCGCACTCTGCGCACGCATGCTCCGGCAGCGCAGCGCGCTCGAGCGCCGCGACACGCCATGCATGGCAGGTTTCGGGAAGTTCGGGAGTCATCCGAGGTAGTACCGATCGAGGATCGGCGTCAGGTGTTGGTCGAGCACGTCGTGCGCGCGCGCCAGCCGGGACTTCACCGTTCCCAGCGAGATCTGCAGCGTCTCGGCAATCTGCTCGTAGGACTGATTCTCGATGTAGCGCAGCACCGTGATCGTGCGCAGCTTAGGGCTGAGCGAGGCGATCGCACGCTGCACTTCGCGCTCGAGCTCATGGCGCGACGCGGCATGCATCGGCATCTCCAGCCGCTCATCGGTCGGGTCGAAGCGCCCCTCGCCCTCGGCCGATTCCTGCAGGGCATCGAGCGAAGCGAGCTTGCGCGAGCGCGAGCGGCGCTTGAGATCGATCGACGCGTTGACGGCGATGCGATACACCCAGCTGGAGAACTTGCTCTCGAAACGGAACTCGCGCAGCTTGCGGAAGAGGATCCCGAAGGTCTCCTGCGCGGCGTCGAGCGCGTCGCTGGGATTGCCGGTGATGCGGTAGCAGACGTTGTAGACCCGGTCCTTGTAGAGCTCGTACAGCTCCCGAAACGGGCCGTCGAGCCCGGCCAGCGGGGCGCGCTGGCAGGCGAGGATCAGCTCGGCATCGGGATCGGAACTCGCGGACATGGGGGTCGGACGTCTTCGACGAACGGCGAGGGCGGACGGTTCCGTTCCTTCACAAGGCCGTCATCGCCCCCGTGAATCGATTGGAAATTCCTTCCTAGCCGCCGATCAGCGCCGCCGGATCGACGGCTCGGATCGTCGTGCCGACCGTGTTCGCACAGCCGGGGGAGCAGTACGTATCCCAGCCCGGCACGCAGTCGGCCGCGACGACCTCCTGCGTCACGACAGCGCCGATCACGCGCACGACCACGGTGGTCTGCGCACAGATCTCGCCCATCGCATTCGAAGGCAGGTTCTGCGAAGGGCGGATGGGCCGGTAGGCGTTGCCGAGACCGATTCCATTCCCGCCGCTCGGAGCCATGAGACCGGCGGTGTTCCCCGTCGGGATGCGCAGCATCTGATAGATCTCGCCCTGCGAAACCGCGAGGTTGCAGGCATCCGCGTCGCGAACGCAGCTGCAATTGGCGATCGTCGCGAACAGCGAGAGCCCGCGACGCTGCAGCACCGCGTTTCGGCTGAGCATGGGGTCGAAGCGCAGAACCTTGGAACCCGCGCGGCGACCGGAACGCACGCTGACGGGCTCGCCACCGCGCAGGGCCTCCATCGGCACTCCGACCGTGCGCTCCCCGATTCGCGCGCCGTAGCGCATGCGGAGCTCGCGCATCTCACCGTCGTGGACGTACACGAACGTGTTCACGTGCACGCCGCGGTGGTCCTCGTAGGCCACCATCTGCAGCGAAGGCTCGCTCACCGTGGGGAACGAGTTGGGGTTGGTCGGATTCGAGCGGCGCGCCAGCTCCTCGCTGTCGCTGAAGCCGTCGCCATCCGTGTCCGCATGGCAGGCCCACGTGCCCAGCGTCGCCTCCAGCAGGTCGCACACGCCGTCCCCGTCCGTGTCGTCGTTGAGCTCGGCGACCTGCGCCGAGAGCTGCGGAGAGCGCACGGTCCCCGCCCACCAAACGGCACCGACCGCGAGCGCCGCAGCCGCAAGGCCGAACATCCCCGCGCGCAAGGCGCGCTTTCGCGGGGCATTTCCGCACAACCACAGGTTCTTGGCTTCGAGCTTCACGGTGTCGTCCAAAGAGGGGAAAGCGGCCAGACGCTAGGAGTTTCCATTTCCGCCAAGGTCCTACCCTACACCCGATCCCCGAGAGCGCCAGCCCCCACCCTCCGAATCCTCCCACCCCCTCCCCACACCGCTATACTCCCGCCCCCTCAAGGGCGCCCGTAGCTCAGCTGGATAGAGCGTCTGCCTCCGGAGCAGAAGGTCGTGGGTTCGAATCCCGCCGGGCGTACCACTTTTCCTCGGGGAAAACAGGGCTTCCCAAGGCCTCGCCGTTCTGGGCACGTTCCCCAGTGCCCACCATGCGCCACCCTCCCTCCCCGCGCGTGTCCGCCTGCGTCGGGTGCTGTCCGGCGCTGTCCGCCTTCGAGGTGCGGCTCGGGGCAGGCCCGCGACCCGGCTTGGGGCCGGATCTGAAGTGCCCGACGGGTGTCCTTTCTGAACTCCTCGACGCAGCTCTTGCGGGGCGTGGGCGAGCGCTGCGTTGACCGCTCGCTCGGGCCCGCCGCTCGCACCGTACCGGCGTTCCATGAGCCGGAGAGCGCCCCACGTCGCGCGTTACGCGATGAACTTCGCGAAGGGATGGAACCGGAAGCGGTTGTTCGGATCGACTTCGTCCTTGGCGCGCGCAACCATCGCCGCCATTTCCGCCGAGCCGAAGATCTCTGCGGCGACCGCGGTGCGGCCGATGTCGTCGGGCTGCGAGTGCGTACCGCTGAAGTCGACGCCGAGGCCCTTCACCGCGCGTGCCTTGTCGACGACGCGGTTGGTGCTGTCGACGATGGCCTGTCGCTCGACCGTGGACTTCGCCTTCGCGTCGTAGAGCGTGATCAGGTCGACGAAGAACGCGTGACGGCAGTTGCCCGTCGGGATCTTCGTGCCTTTCTGAGCCGCGCCGCCGAGCGAACGGATCTCGACGATCGACAGCGACGCCTCGTCCAGCGGCGCTTCGCCGACGATGGTCTTGCTCACGAAGTCGAGCACATCGTCGGGCGGGACGCCCTCGGTTCCGACGCAGTGGTAGAGCGTCGCGAGCGGCGCGCCCGTTTGTTGCGCGATCACCGGCCAGAGCGCTGCGGCGGCCTCGTACCACGAGCCCCAGTGGCCCTGTGCGAGCGTCGGGAGCTTCATCGACGCGGCCAGATCCTCGAGTGGCTTCACGAACGCAACGGAGTCGCCCGCAAAGGTGTCGTAGAAGACGGTCGTCACGACCAGCGCCTTCGTGCCCGTGACGACGAGTTCGAGCGAGACGGATTCGTGCGGGATCACATGTTCGCGCATGAAGCGCATCGCCTCGTGCGAGTACTGCACCGCTTGCTCGCGCGTTTCGAAGCCGAACACGCGCTGCTCCGCGAACTTCACGATGCTCGCATCCGCCAGCCGCAGCGTGAGATCGACCACGATCGCGAGCGCACTGCCCGCCCCGAGCATCGCAGTGAAGAGCTCGTCCTTCGCCGTGAGCATGCGGATCTCGCCCGCGGCGGTCACCACGGTCATTTGCACCACGCGTTGCCCAAGCAGCCCGAGCCGCCGCGAGAAGTAGCTGCTCAAGCCACCATTCATGACATAGCCCGCGACTCCGACGCCCGGGCCCGTGCCGACGGGCAGCGCGCCACCGTGTGCCTTGACGGCCTCGACGAGCTCGCGGAAGACGACGCCCGAGCCGACGGTGACGAGCGATTCACCACCCGCCTTGTGGAACTCGATCGACTTCAAACGAATGAGGTCGAGGATGACCGCATCGTTGTTCGCAACCATCGCTGCGTTGGAAGACTCATGCCCGCCGCATACGCAAGCGATCGGCGTGGCCTCCGGGAGGAACTTCACGATCGCCGCGATCTCGGCGGCCGAAGTGGGGCGGTAGATCCGCTTCGCATGGCTCGTGACGGCGGTCGTCGCTCCGAGCACCTTGTTCGCGCTCACGCTCCAAGCGCGCTCGGCGAACCACTGGTCGTTCGAGATCCTCAACGCATCCGGCGGCAGCGCCGCTTCGGCCAAGAGTTCGTCCGCACACCCGCCACCGACGACGAGCCCGCCGCCCGCCGCAGCAGCTCCCTTGATCACCGTTCGTCGTGAAATCTGCGCCTCTTGTTCGTGCATGGTTGCGTCTCCTCGGGACGATCGGTGGAAGCGCGCAGGCTCGTCACGACAGACAACGCGCGCGAAGGGATCAGAAGAAGCGTATAGGATCTCGGCGTGCGCGGCACGGCAGCGCGACCGCCGTCGGCAATACGCCCCACTCCATCCGCCGACTGCGCGCGGCCGGGCGAGTCTTGGATGAGCACGGTCGCACGCGCAGCTCTGTCAGATCACAAGGGAGCTTGGAAACGGCTCAGCGCTTCGAAGCGACGAAGCGTACCGCGATCCCAGCCTCCGCTGCCGCACGATTCGCCTCGTCGATGTCGATGGACAATTCAGCTGCGTGATAGGAACTGCCGGGGTGTTCCCCTTCGATCAAGTCGACGCCGAGCGTCTCGAGCTCGTCCCCACCCATCGATTCGAAGAACTCCATCGCAGCCCCGCGCGCGGTTGCGGTTTGCGGCAAGTACTCCTCCTCGATGCGCCAGTCGGGCGCCGAGCCGAACCACCTCTCGATCTCAGGGACGACCCAATGGTGGAACTCTCTTGTGGTGAGGGCACGGAGCCAGGCCGCAACCCCCTCTTCGGGTTCCTCGGGCATGGCGCGAAGGCGCTTTTGCAGCGCTGACAGTCGCTTCTTGTGCCCTGCTCCCGCCTTTTGGGCTTCCGAAATATCCGCGGAAAGCTCGTCGCGAATGACCTCGTACAGGGAGTGAACTTCCTCGGCGAGCGGCCGACAGAGATCCATCGCGTTGGCGAGTGCGTGGGGTGAACGCCGCGCATCCGCGGCGACATCCTCGTAGAGCTCGGCGTTGGTCTTGGGCTCCACATGCCCCGCCATCCGCAAGGTGCC
>JBIKYW010000118.1:0-8413 GCA_044355055.1 Planctomycetota bacterium
GGTAGCAGAACGAGCGCGGGCCGCGCCCGGAGTGGGAGCGGCCCGCGTGAAAGAGTCGGTGACTGCGGAGCTTTACTTGACGAAGTACTTCGTGCCACGGCGCTGGCCGGTGGTCTTGAGCTTCTTGTCTTCGAGGAGCTTCTTGGCGGGCAGCTTGAGGTGCTTGGTGTGGATGTTCATGCCCTTGCCGATCTGCTCGATCGACTGGCCCGGGTTCTTCGCGATGTACTCGACGAGCTTGCCGGCCGTCGCGCTCACGTCCGCCGTCGAGCGCTTGCCGCGCTTGGCCTTCGGGGCCTTGGCGGCGGGCGCTGCACCGGCCTGCACCTTGCGCGGGCGGCCCGGCCCACGCTTGGCCGGAGCCGCGGGCGCCGCCGAGCCTTGGCCGGTGAGAGCCGAGCGGACGGCTTCGACTGCCGCTTGGCGAACGAGGCCGCTGAGCTCGGAGACGAAGGACTGGATGCGCTGATGGATCTGTTGTTCGATGCTGTTGGGATTCATGCCCGCATTTTGTAGCGATTGGAGGGGTGATATTTCAAGTGATGGAACTACGCCCTTGGGCGCAAGCGCGAGTTTTCAATGAGGTTTGAAATCCAAATTCAATACAAATCGACTGGCGCTACCCACTTTGCGAGGCCCAAACGGCGAGAAAAGTCCCCGAGCAACAGCCGGCGAAGGTCCCAAGAGCGTGCAGCGAGCTCTGGAGGAGCGCCATGAAGATCGAATCGCTGATGCAACGCCGTGTACGGACCTGCCGACCTTGGGACAGCGCGTTGGACGCGCTGCGCGAGATGTGGGATGGCGACTGCGGGGCCCTTCCGGTCACCGACGCGCTCGGACGCGTGGTAGGCATCGTGACCGACCGCGATCTGTGCATGGCGTCGTTTCTGCGCGGCCGCGCGCTGCACGATCTGCGCATCGAAGACGTGGCGAGCCGCCCGGTCGTCGTCTGCTTCGAGGACGGCTCGATTTCCGTCGCGCACGCCCTGATGCGGCGCCACCAGATCCGGCGCCTGCCTGTGGTCGATTCGCAGAGTCGGCTCGTCGGGATCGTGACGCTCGCGGATGTCGTGCGAAATGCCATCGACGACCCGCGGCGGGAGGAGCAGCGCGACGCGCTCGAGACGGTCGCGGCGATTCTGGAGCGGCACAAGGCGGGCCCTGCATGCCCGCTGCCAAAGGGGCGCGGCGTCGAGGAAGCCAACCGTGCGGAGCGCTCGATGGCACAGGTGGTGCGCGATCGGCAGGTCGATCTGGAGTGCTGAAACGGAACGCTGGGCGATTGGGACGGTTGCAGAGGCCTTCGCACGAGCCCCGTGTCGTGGGCGGTTCGTGGAGCGCACTCCGATGAGATCTATCGCCGACCATCTTTGGAACCGCGCATCCGCAGGTTGGGATCCTGCGTAATCGGAGGGCAGATTCGATCTTGGCTCCTCTCCCGACCTCCCTCTCGAACACCATGCTCGACTTCCGCGCCCTTTCGCTCTGTGCTCTGCTCGCCGCCTGCTCCAGCTCGGCCGGCGAGACCAACGCGTCGGCTCCGGCGTCGAGTGCAGCGAGCACGGCTCCCACCCAACCTTCCAATGCCATGACCACCGCCAACGCCCCTGCGGGATTCACCTCGTTCCAACTCAACTCGCTCGACGGCAAGCCCGCCGACCTGAGCGCCTACAAGGGCAAAGTCCTCCTCGTGGTCAACACCGCGAGTGAGTGCGGTCTCACGCCGCAGTACAAGGGGCTCGAAAAGCTGCACCGCGAGTTCGCGGCGCGCGGATTCAGCGTGCTCGGCTTCCCGTGCAATGACTTTGGCGGTCAGGAGCCCGGCACTGCCGCGGAAATCCAGCAGTTCTGCACGTCCAAGTACGACGTGACGTTCCCGATGTTCGAGAAGCTGCGCACGAAGAGCGGCAACGGACAGGCGCCGCTCTATGCGTGGCTCAACGAGCGCACGGGCGAGCTCCCGAGCTGGAACTTCGGCAAGTACCTGATCGCGAAGGACGGCACCACCGTGAAGTTCTTCGGCAGCCGCACGGGCCCCGACGACGCCGACCTGCGCAAGGCGATCGAGGGCGCGCTCGCGAACTGAGAGGTCACTCGCGCAGGCCGCGCGCGTACTTGCCCGTCCGCGGATCGACGCTTCCGTCGAGCTCGAAGAAGGTCCAGTGACCTTCTCGCTTGCCATCGACGAAGCGCCCTTCGGCCTTCACTTGGCCGTTGCTGTACCACTCGCGCCACGCGCCCTCGGGACGCCCGAGGACGTAGCTCGCGTCGAGCAGCGCCTCACCGTTGTCGTGCCACTCGCGCCATAGTCCGTCGCGTAGGCCTTCTTTGTAGAAGCCCTGCGCGCGCGGCTGGCCGTTCTCGTGCCACGTGCTCCAGCGACCTTCGCGATGTCCGCTCTCGAAGGCGCCTTCGGCCTTCGGAGTGCCGTCCGGCCATGTCTCGTGCGAGTTGCCGTCGAGCACGCCGGACTCGTATTCATGGACGACCGCGACGAGGCCGTCGGAGTAGTACTCGATCCACGGTCCTTGCAGGAGGCCTTCGACGAAGGTGGCCTCCGCGTGGAGTGAGCCGTCGGCGTGCCACCACGACCACGTGCCCTCCGGCGCTCCGCTTCGGAACGAGCCGCGGAAGAGCGGTGCCCCGCTCTCGTGCCACACGGTCCATCGTCCATCGGGTGTGGATCCGAGGGCGCGCCCCTCGACCAGCGGTCGACCGGGCTCGCGATCCCACGCCAGACGCACCGCCTCCGACTCCTCGACGCGATCCAGCTCCAGAGGCAGCTCATTCACCGGCGTGGCGACGCTCTCTCCCGCGCGACGGGCGAGCGCACACGTCGCGAGATCTCGGGCCAAGTGGCTCCACGCATCGAGCTCGCGCGGCGCTGTGAGCGACGCGGTGTCGACGATCGCTGCGAGCTCTGACGACAGGTCGAGCGTTGCGCCTGCGGGAACCGCCGCCATTGCGGCGCGTCGAGACCCCGAGCCCGCCCACCCGATCAGGGTGGCCGACGCGGCGACCACCGCCAGCAGCGGGAGGTGCTCGAAGGTCGTGCGACGTTGGGTCATCGAGTCGTTGGTTTTTCTAGCGACGCAGGTTGCCCATCGACTCCGCACCCGAGCCGCCCATGGCCGGATCGCGCAGGGCGTCGGAGTACGCGGGTTCCAGCTCCGCGAGTGTGTGAACCACATGGCGCAGGCGTCCGTCGCGGTCCAAGACGAGCGCGAGAGGCGCTCGGTCGAGGCGCAGCGCTCCCATCACCGATCCGCGGGCACCGCCCTCGTAGGCCGTGGGGAGGCGCAGGCCACACTCGTCCGCACGACGCCGGAACTCATCCGGCTGCACACCGCCGCCGATGCCGAGGACCGCGAGGCTCGGTCCCTCGAACTGCGCGTCGAGCTGCGCGAAAGCCTGCGCGTCACGACGACCCTGCTCGCTGGCGAGCGAGAAGAACCCGAGCACGAGCACCTTGCCACGGAAGTCCGACACCGAGAGCTGGTTGCCGTCCACGTCGAAGGAAACGAGCGGCGGCAGACTGGCCCCGATGACGATGTTCTCCAGCCGCCACAGGGCGCGCTCGCAGTGCGACGCGAGCGCACCCTTGGGCGCACGCTGGAATTCGCGACGCCAAAGCGACGCAGCTGCCTCGCGTGCGGCGCGATCCGGCTCACCTAGCGGCGCGAGCGCATCGGACTGTGCCGTGAGCGCGCGCAGGCGTCGATCGTGTTGTTCGAGCGGCTGCGCGACGAGCACGGTTGCAGCAAGCTCCGCGCACGGGCGCGGTCCGAGCAGCGAGCGGTGGGCGAGCAACGTGCCGAGCACGTCGAGCTCGCGCGACCAGATCCACTCCTCGGCCGCGAACGCGGGAAGAAGCCGCGACCAAAGTTCGCGGCGCAGTTCGTCGGGTCCGAGCTCGTCCGACGCGAGTGGAACGAAGTGGCGCAGCGTCCACGCGATCGAGGGCCCGTGCCCCGCATCGACGAGCGGCCGCATGCGCGCGTTGAACGCACGGTCGAGGTCGGCCGTCGACGCCGACGGAGACGTCGTCATCCGCTCAAGGAGCGCGACGGCGGCGTGATACTCCGCGAGCAGCGCGCGGAAGTGCTCGTCCACGGCGGCCGTGCAAGTCGAAGGCGGCGGCTGGGGCGGAAGCGCCGCAGCGGCGGGGGCAAGAAGCGGCACGAGAAGTGCCAATGTCGCGAAGGGAGCCATGGAGAGTTCTCGGACGGCGGGTCGCACTCTACCCTCCGACAGGCGGCCGTTCCTGACAAGGGTCGACGCCGGTTTACCCGATGTCGCGACCCGATCGTCTCCCACCTTCGCGCGGGGGGGCGTGACAAGCGCGTGGGCTGCGCAGGACTCGCACAGAGAGACTTGGAGCCGCCACCCCGCTGCGTCTCGACCCAACGAGAAGGGCGAGCGCTCGGGGAGCGGCGGCTCCGAGAAGTTGGGACGCGGACCTACTTGGCGTCGGGCTTGGCCTCGACCTTGGCGCGGCTCGTGAGCTCGATCGACCACTTCCACATGTCGTTCGAGTGCTCCCACTCCTTCAGCTTTTGCGCGGGTGTGAGCTGCAGCGCCGTGACGCGCACGCGGCGCGACTTGGACTCGAGCAGGTACATGTAGTTCACGATGCGGTCGCGCGGGGCGCCGCTGTCGCTCTGCGGACGGATCGTGTACTGCAGGTCCTCGGTGCCCTTGATGATCGTCTGGACCTTGGGGCCCGCGATCTCGACTTGGCCGAGGCGCACGTTGGGGTCCGAAGCAAAGCCGCGGAAGTACAGCGAGGGGTCATCTTGACCGCTCAGGCCTTCGCGGTCGGCGTCGGACTGCAGCTTGCTGATCTGCTTGCCCAAGAGCTGGATCTTGCCCGAGATGCGCTCGACGTCGCCGCCCGGCGCGAGCGCGAGGTCGAGGGCCGAACGCTCTTGGTGCAGCTTCCAGCCGTTGTACGCGAGCCCGACGACGGCAAGGCCGCCGACGAGCATGATCCAGCGCGCGAGGTTCATCGCGCCGAAGAAGCCCTTGATGTTCATTAGGAACCCTCCTTCGCGGGGGCCTTGGCGATCTTCGAGAGGTCGCACGTGATCGCGTAGCCGTCGCTGAAGATGCCCTTGCCGTCGGGGAACTCCTTCGAGCTGCGCGCCGCGACCTCGACCACCCACGGCTGGCCTTCGAGTTCGGTCTTGAGCGACTCGAACGAACGCGTCGCAGCGATCGCACCGTCGTCGTTGTGGAACGACAGGCCCAGCGTGACCGTGACGAGGTCCGAGGTCCCCGTGCGCGCCGGAACATAGTTGGCATTGACCCCGCGCACCGAGATGCGGCCGAGCTTCTCGCCCATGTCCATCATCACGTTGGTGATGAGTGTGAGCGCTTCGAGCACGGACTGGGGCTGCTTCACTTCGCCAGTGTTGCCGAGCTCCTTGTTGAGCTTGTCCTGCCGCAGGACGAGCGCGCGCTCGACTTGACGCAGCTGATCGAGACGCGTCCAGTTGTTCGCGACGAGCAGCGGGTTCTCTTTCTTGCACGTGTCCTCGACGAGCTTCTGCAGCTCGGGCCAAGGCTTTTCCAAGTTGCCGCGCTTGCCGGCCTTGGGGTCGTTGACGAGGAAGTTCTTGTTGCTCTGCAGCCAGCGGAACATGCTCGCGTCGGCGGCGGCGAGTCGGTCGCTCTCGAACAAGTTGAAGACGAGCAGCCACATCACCGCGAGCATCACGGCCACCGCGATCGGCAGCTCGAGCCGCTCGAACGTGCCGGTGTACTTGAGGTCCTCGCGGCGCAGCGACGAACGGATCGCACCGCCGCCGAGCATGCCGAGCGCGGCGCCGTAGGCCACGACGAGCGGCGCGGCGCCCTCGATCGGCTTGCCGGATTCCTCGACGAAGGCGTCGAGCTCGTACACGGGCGTGTCGAGCACCTGCGTGCCGACGAGATTGGGAACCTCCCAGCCGCAGACATACACGGCCTTGAGCGGGTTCGCAGTGCGCGCGCCCGAGAGCGTGCGGCCGAGCTCGCGACGAATGCGGGAGACGGCCTGCTCTTGGCGGCGCTGGGCCTCGAGCGGATCGACGGGCGCCGGCGGCGGCGCGGGCTCGGCGGCGACCGCGCCTTCCGCGGGAGCGGGCGCAGCCTCGGCCGCGGGCGCGGCGACGGGCTCATGGGTCAGCGCGCCGATGTGGATCGCGCGCATCTGGCGCACCTTGCCGCCGTCGACCACGACGACCGCGGTCGACGTATCGCCGATGTGCACGAGCACCTGCGCTTCATCGACGCGGCACACGCCACTCGCGAGCGCTGCGTTCACCATCGCCGTCGCTTCGAGCTCGGCTTCGAGCGGCTCGATGCCCGCCTTGGTGCAGGCGTCGATCTCGCGGCGCAGCGTCGTCTTCGGCACGGCGGTGACGAGCAGGTTCGTCTCCTTGTCCGTGCGGTCGAGCGTCATGAACACGACGACCACGTCGTCGATGTTCCACTGCGGCAGCTGGCTCTCGACCTCGAACTTGATGATCTCCTCGATCTTCGCCTCGTCGAGCGCGGGCAGCTTGAGCGAGCGAAACGCCGCCGTGCCGGTATCGACCGCGATCGAGATCGCGTCTTCGGGCACCTTGAGCTCGGTGGCCGCGGCTTTCAGGGCCGCGACAACGTCACCTTCGGGGTCGGCGCCGCCGGTCGGAAACTCGCCGCTCTTGTAGGCCACGATGCGGTGCTTCTTGGGGCTGCCGTCGAGCACCACCATCTCGAAGCGCCGCGGGCCGATGCGGATGCCGCAGGTTCTCGCCATGTCTCTCTCGTTACTGGATCGTGCGCCACTCGGCGGACAGCGCGTCGAACTCGGCGCGCCGTGCCGGGGGCATCACATGATCGCGAATGTAGGCCTGATAGCGAGCGCCGATCTCTGCGAGTTCGCGCTCGAGCTCGGGACGGTGCTCGGCGAGCAAGCGCTCGCGGGTCTCGTCGATCGACTGCTGGTAGTTTCGGAGCAGCTCCCCGAAGAGCCGCTCGCGCTCGGGTTCGAGCCCGAAGCGCTCGACCATCGCGATCCGGTAGTCCGCGAAGGGCTCCGACCCGCGCGGGGGCTCCCCGGCTCGGGCTTCGGTGACCAACGCCCCCGCCGCCATCCCCGCCGCGAAGGCGGAGAGCGCGAGCAGCGCGACCCACAGTCGCAGGCTGTTCATCGGGGCTGCGCGTTCCGCTTCTTGGCGCGCGGGGCGCGGGTCTGCGGGTCGGTCGGGGTCCCGGCGGCAGGCTCGGGAGCCACCACCCCGTTCATGCGGTCGAGCTCGGTCTGGATCTGGAGCAGGGGCAGGGCGGCGCGATCGTCGGCCGCGAGGTTCCCCGCCTGCGGGCGCGAGGCGAGCTGCACCCCGAGGGTCAGGAGCAGGGCCGCGGCGGCCGCGACGGCGGTCAGGCGCAGCACGAACGGCAGGACACGACCTTCCTCGCGGGCCACGGGCGCGCGCTCCCCGCGGTCCCCCGCGAAGGCGCGGCGGGCGATGCGGGCCGAGAAGCCGCTCGGGACGGCGGCACCTTCGGCGGACTCGCGCGCGGGCTCGAACCAGCGCTTGAGGGCGCGGTCGTCCTGAGCCGCGTTGCGGCAGGCGGCGCACTCGAGCAGGTGGGGCCGCAAGAGCGCCGCACGCGCCGGCGAGAGCTCGCCGTCGAGATAGGCGCCGATCATCGGCACAGCTTCCTTGCAGGTGAAATCCATGGTTCTAGCTCCAGCCTTCCCCGAACTCGGGGTAGAGGGCCGTCAGGCGTTCCTTGAAGCGGGCGCGGGCGCGGAAGAGGCGCGACTCGACCGTGCCAATCGAGATGCCGAGCACGTCGGCGATGTCTTGGTAGCCGAGCTCCTCGAACTCGCGCAGCACGAGCACCGTGCGGAAGATCTCGGGCAGCTCGTCGAGCACCCGCTGGGTGATGCGGGCCACTTCCTCGCGCTCCATGCGCGCGTCGGGCGCCGGGATGCGGGTCGCGGTGGGCCGGGCGCCCTCGATCGAGTCGGGGCTGAGCGCGAGCTCGGGGTCCTCTACGGCGCGGACGGGGTTGCGGCCGAGGCGCTTTTGGAAGTCGAGGGCCGTGTTGATCGCGATGCGGCACAGCCACGTATAGAACGACGACTGCTCCTGAAAGGTCGGCAGGCGGGTGAAGGCCTTCAGGAACGTGTCTTGGACGATGTCCTCGATCTCGACGGGGTTGCGCGTGTAGTGGCGCACCAGGGCGAACATGCGCGTCTGATAGCGCTCGACGAGCAGCTGGAAGGCGAGCTGGTTCCCCGCGAGGGTCTCGCGGACCAAACGCAGGTCGTCCTTCGGGGCAGCTTCCATGGGCGAGACGAGACGCACGGCGAGCCTATCGACGCCCGCCGCGGGTTCCTATTCCGTGGGGCCGAGTACGGGCGGGCGGGGCGGGC
>JBIKYW010000586.1:0-8387 GCA_044355055.1 Planctomycetota bacterium
GAACCAGTGCAACGGCATCGTGTTCGGTGAGCACGTGAGCAACACGGCCCAGTCGTTCAGCGCGGAGATCGCGAACGTCACGATCGAGGACAACTACATCGACATGGTGACGACGAGCTCGACGGCGACGCCGACGGCCACGTCGATCACCGGCGCGCGCGGCATCGTGTTCACGAACATGTTCCGCAACGGCGGAGCGTCGCTCGATTACACGGGCCTCGTCGTCGACGACAACACGGTCTTCTCGACCTACAACACGATCATTCAGGCGCAGCTGCAGACCCGCCTCGTGGGCGCGCAGTTCACCAACAACCTGATCGGCAACAGCCGCAGCGGCCCGAACCTGCCGACCCTCGTCGCGGGCTCGGTGTTCAGCAACAACACGATCCAAGACATCGCTCCGAGCACGGACTACTACTCGAACCTCACCGGTGCGTACCTCGGTGTGGTGAACTCGACGGTCGCGGGCAACACGTTCCAGCGCATCGGTGGCACGGCGGCGCTGGTGATCGCGGGCGGTCGTTCGGCGGACGCGACGTACTTCCCGGCCTCGAACAACTCGAGCATCACGGGCAACAGCTTCACGTACAACGACGTGGCGCTGTCGGCGAACGCGCCGTACAGCTCGGGCTTGCTGCTCGAGCCGAACACGCTGGCGGCCGCCGTCAACGTGAACAACGTGCTGACGGGCCGTCAGGCCGGCACGACGGGTGCGGACGCCGCGACGCTGGTGCTCTCGGGCAACACGTTCACGAACGCGGCCTTCGGCACCGCTCCGGCGGTGGCGATCGCGCAGCTCAGCGCCAGCACGACGCTGAACCCGCTCGGCAACACGTACGACGCGATCGCCCTCTCGGCGGGCTCGTCGGACGCCGACCTGTTCGCGATGGCGGACAAGGTCGCCGACCGCGTCGACGCCTCGGGCCTCGGCTACGTGGCGCTGAAGTCGGGCCAAGTGTTCGTCACGGCGAACAGCTTCTGGGCCGCCTCCTCCTCCACCGCCCCGTCGATCCAGCGCGGTGTCGACACCGCCTCGGCGGGTGACTTCGTCAACGTCGGCGCGGGCACCTTCACGGGTACCGTCGCGCTGAACAAGTCGGTCAAGGTGATCGGTCAGGGCGCCGCCTCGACCACCGTCAACGGCGGTGGCTCGAACGGCTTCAACGTGACCGCCGACGGCCTCGGTGCGACCAACCGCATGGAGGTCCGCAACCTGACGGTCACTGGCTCGGCGCGTGGCGTGAACGTCAACTCGAACGCCGACTACCTGACGTTCGAAGGTGTCACGTTCAACGCGAACACCTCGACCGGTATCAGCCTCGACGTGGCCAGCACCTCGAACGACGTTGTCGTTCAGGACTGCACGTTCACGAGCAACGGCCTTGGCATCAAGGTCCACACCTCGGGCGTGGTGGTCGACTTCCTGGTCGACGGCTGCACCTTCACCGGCAACACTGGTGGCGGCCTCTACTCCGACACGGCGACCCCGACCTCGGGATTCACCGGCGTCAACTTCACGAACTTCACCCTGTCCGATTCGACGTTCACTTCGAACGGCGCGACGAACAACCAGGCCGGCGTCTACATCGAGCGCCTGAACAACGGCGTGATCACGCGCAACACGTTCACGAACAACGGACTTGCGACGAATCCGCGCGCGATGATCCTGAACCTCAAGTTCGGCGCTTACAGCGATATCACCGTCACGGAGAACATCGCGATCGAGAACCGGGGTGGCACCACGACGAACGGCCACGGCTTGTTCCTCGCGGCGCGCAACGATGGCGCTACCCATGCCGCGCTCCCGGCGACCATCTCCAACGCGACGATCTCCAGCAACGAGTTCAGCGGGTTCCACAACGGGATCACCCTCGCCAACGACGTGGAGTGGGCCTCGACTACGGTCGCCAACAATATCTTGTCCGGCGGCGTCAACGGCCTCGCGGCCTACGGTGCTGACGCTGGCTCGACGCTCGTCGCGGCCAACAACTCGATCACGGGTCAGTCGAGCTACCACGTCGCCAACGGCGACGCGGGCAGCTCGATCAACGCGGAGTCGAACTGGTTCGGCACGACTGCCGGTCAGGTCATCGCGGCCAAGATCGCCGGCGTGGTCGACTACGAGCCGTGGCTCACGGACGGCACGGACACGAGCGCGAACACGGGCTTCCAGCCCGCAGGCGGCGCGACGGGCACGCCGGTCTCGGTCTCGCTCAGCGTGACCGCCAACGTGATCTGCCCCGGTGGCACGGACGGTGCGATCGACGCGACGGTGTCGGGTGGCACGCCCCCCTACAGCTTCTCGTGGTCGAACGGCGCGACGACCGAGGACATCTCGGGTCTCGCCGCGGGTAGCTACACGCTGACCGCCACGGACGCCAACGGCACGCAAGGCACGGCGGTCGCGACGGTCCTGCCCGGCAGCGATAGCACCTTGCCGGTCGTCACGACCTTCGCCCAGAGCTCGAGCGCGAGCGCGGGTGCCTCGTGCACCGCCGCCGTGCCGGACTACGCGGCTACGGTTGTTGCGACGGACAACTGCACGGCCGTCACGGTCACGCAGTCGCCGGTCGCCGGAACGCCGGTGGGCCTCGGTGTGACGACGGTGACGATCACCGTCGCCGACGGCAACAGCAACTCGACGCAGCATCAAGTGACCTTCACGGTCAGCGACACGACTCCGCCGAGCATCACGGCCTGCGCCGCGGATCAGACCCTGTCGGCCAATGCGAACTGTCAGGCGATCGTGCCCGACTTCACGGCGGGTGTCAGCACCTCGGAGAACTGCGCGGGCGTCGTCACGCTGTCGCAGTCGCCGGTCGCTGGCTCGGTGGCTCAGGTCGGTGCGACGACGATCACGATCACGGCACTGGACGTGGCGGGCAACAGCTCGACCTGCACGGCGACCCTGACGGTGAACGACACGACCGCGCCGACGATCAACTCGTGCGCTGCGCCCCAGACCGCCTCGGCGGGCGCGACCTGCACGGCGAGCGTGCCCGACTTCACCTCGGGTGTGTCGGCCACGGACAACTGCGGTGTCACCTCGGTCACCCAGTCGCCGGTCGCCGGATTCGCCGCACCGCTCGGCACCAACACCGTGACGATCACGGTCGCGGACGCCGCGGGTAACACCACGCAGTGCACGACGACCTTCACGGTCAACGACACGACGGCGCCGGTCTTCGCGAGCTGTGCTCCGGACCAGACCGTCTCGGTCAACTCGTTCTGCGCGGCGGCTCTCCCCGATATCCGCAGCAGCGCGTCGGTCAGCGACAACTGCAGCTCGGTGACGCTGACGCAGTCGCCGGCCATCGGTACGCCGCTCTTCACCGGCACCTACACGGTGACGCTGACGGCGACGGACGCCGCGGGTAACTCCTCGACGTGCACGACGACGGTCACGATCGCGGACACCACCGCGCCGACGATCACGACGTGCGCGACGGCTCAGTCGGCGAACGCCGACGCCAGCTGCAACGCGGTTGTGCCGAACTTCGTCGCAGGTGTCGTCGCCGACGACAACTGCGCGCTGAACGGCCTCACCGTCACGCAGTCGCCGCTCGCCGGCTCGACGGTTGCGGCGGGCGTCACGACGGTCACCCTGACCGCCACGGACGCCGCCGGCAACACGACGACGTGCTCGACGACCTTCACGGTCAGCGACGTCACGGCGCCCTCGATCACGACCTGCGCCGCGGATCAGACGATCTCGGCCAACGCGAGCTGCCAGGCGCTGGTGCCCGACTTCACGGCGGGTGTCGTCGCGGCGGATACGTGCGCCGGTACGGTCGCGGTGACGCAGTCGCCGCTGGCTGGCACGACGGTCAACCTCGGCACGACGGCGATCACGATCACGGCCACGGACGCGGCGGGTAACACCACCACGTGCTCGGCCAACCTGATCGTCAACGACACGACGGCCCCGTCGATCACGACGTGCGCCGCGGATCAGTCGGTCAACGCCGACGCGAGCTGCGCCGCCACGGTGCCCAACTTCACGGCAGGCGTCGTCACAACGGACAACTGCTCGGGCCCGGTCACGGTGACGCAGTCGCCGGCGGTCGGCGCTCCGGCGGTCCTCGGTGCTCAGACGATCACCATCACGGCCACGGACGCGGCGGGTAACACCACCACGTGCAACGCCACGCTGACGGTCCTCGACGTCACCGCGCCGAGCATCACGACCTGCGCTGCGAATCAGTCGGTCAACGCCGATGCGAGCTGCGCGGCTCTGGTGCCCGACTTCACGGCGGGCGTGGTCGCGAGCGACAACTGCACGAGCTCGGTGACGATCACGCAGTCGCCGGCGGCGGGCAGCGCGGCGGTCCTCGGTGCTCAGACGATCACCATCACGGCCACGGACGCGGCGGGTAACACCACCACGTGCACCGCGACCCTGACGGTCAACGACAGCACCATCCCGTCGATCACGACCTGCGCCAGCAACCAGACGGTCAACGCCGACTCGAGCTGCGTGGCCCTCGTGCCCGACTTCACGACGGGTGTCGTCGCCGTCGACGCGTGCGCGGGCTCGGTCACGGTGACGCAGTCGCCGGCGGCAGGCAGCACGGCGTTCCTCGGCACTCAGTCGGTGACCATCACGGTGACGGACGCCGCGGGCAACACCGCGACGTGCTCGGCGACCCTGACGGTTGTCGATGCCTCGGCCCCGTCGATCACGACCTGCGCGGCGGACCAGACGGTCAACGCCGACGCGAGCTGCGCGGCCCTCGTGCCCGACTTCACCGCGGGTGTCGCGACCAGCGACAACTGCTCGGGCTCGGCGGCGGTCGGTTCGGCCCTGCTCAAGTTCACGCCGATCGTCACCGTGGACCTCGCGGCGACGTCGACGAGCACGAACGCCGAGTTCATCGGCTCGAACCCCTCGGCCGTCGCTTGGGACGGCATGGAGCTGATTGTCGGCGGCTTCAACGGCGGCACGACGACGGCGAACACGGGCCTCGTCCGTGTGTCGAACGTCTTCACGACTCCGAGCGTCAGCTCCGCCTTCGGCCTGCTCTCCACCGCTACGACCCGCGGCATCTCGGGCATCGCGGTGCAGGGCGGCAAGATCGCCGTGGCTTGGGACAACGGCTCGAACTCGACGAACTCGTGGCGCCTCCTGAACGCCAACGGCTCGCTCGCCTGGGCGGCGACGGAGTCCCAGCGCGGCATGGGCGGCATCGACTTCGACCCGGGCTTCGGTGGTGTTGACTCGGGCGTCAACTACCTGGTCCAAGGCAGCGGTCGACGCCGTCTGGTGAACACCGCGACCGGGGCCTTCACCTACAGCTCGGCCAACGGGGCGATCATCAACTTCGCCACGGCGGCGGTCACGGGTTGGCGCGACCACGCGTTCAATCCCACCACGGGCGACCTGTTCACGCGCGTGAACAACGACGTGTCGAAGCACACGCGTACGGGTGGCAACACGTTCTCGCCGAACGTCCGCATCGTGGACGTCACGGACGCCTCGACGATCGCCGGCCAGAACCTCGAGTTCATGGACACGGTCTTCGGCGACTTCATCGTCTACAACGATCGCGCGAGCACGGGCTCGACCAGCCTCGGCACGGTGCTGAAGTTCGTCGATACCAACGGCGCGGCCAAGACGTATGACCTCGGTGGGCTCACCACCTCGTCCGGCACGGGTTACTACGACTTCTCGTGGGACACGGTGAACGATCGCCTCGCGATCCTCGACTTCAGCAACCGCAAGGTCTACGTGCTGCAGCTCTCGACGGTCCTGGTGACGCAGTCGCCGGCGGCCGGCAGCCCCGCGACGCTGGGTGCGCAGACGGTCACGATCACGGCCACCGACGCGGCGGGCAACAGCTCGAGCTGCACGGCGACCCTGACGGTGAACGACGTCACTCCGCCGACGATCTCGGCTTGCGCCGCGGATCAGACGGTCAATGCCGACGCGACCTGTGCGGCTCTGGTGCCCGACTTCACGGCGGGCGTCCTCGCGAGCGACAGCTGCGCAGGCTCGGTCACGGTGACGCAGTCGCCGGCGGCGGGCAGCGCGGCGGTCCTCGGCGCGAACGCGATCACCATCACGGCCACGGACGCGGCGGGCAACACCTCCACGTGCAACGCCACGCTGACGGTGCTCGACGTCACCCCGCCGAGCATCACGACCTGCGCCGCCAACCAGTCGATCAACGCCGACGCGATCTGCGCGGCTACGGTGCCCGACTTCACGGCGGGCGTCGTCGCGGTCGACGCTTGCGCGGGCTCGGTCACGGTGACCCAGTCGCCGGCGGCGGGCAGCGCGGCGGTGCTCGGTACGAGCGCGATCACCATCACGGCCACGGACGCGGCGGGTAACACCTCCACGTGCAACGCCACGCTGACGGTCCTCGACGTCACCGCGCCGAGCATCACGGTCTGCGCTTCGGCGCAGTCGATCCCGGCGGACGGCAACTGCCAGGCGATCGTGCCTGACTTCACCGCGGGCGTCGTCGCTGCGGATACGTGCGCGGGCTCGGTCACGCTGACGCAGTCGCCGCTCGCCGGTGCCACGGTCGCCCACGGCATCACGACGGTGACCATCACGGCGGCCGACGCTGCGGGCAACCTCGCGACGTGCAGCACGACGTTGAGCGTGACCAGCCCCGATACGGACGGTGACGGCACGAACGACTGTGACGACGGCTGCCCGAACGATCCGAACTCGACCTCGCCGGGCGCCTGCGGCTGCGGTGTCGTCGTGACGGACAACAACAACAACGGCACGCCGGACTGCAACGAGGCGATCGTCCGCATCAGCCAGGTCTATGGCTCGGGCGGCAACGCTCAGGCGCCGTTCACCCACGACTACATCGAGATCCACAACTCGGGTGGTCAGGGTCAGAACCTCACCGGCTGGTCGGTGCAGTACGCGTCCAGCACGGGCACGTCGTGGACCGTCACGGCGCTCCCGGCGATCACGCTCGGCGCGGGTCAGTACCTCCTCGTCCAGCAGGCCGCCGGCACCTCGCTGCCCGTCGGCACGATCCCCTCGGGTCCGCTCGCGGACGCCTCGGGTTCGATCGCCATGTCGGCCACCGACGCCAAGATCGCGCTCGTCGCCTCGACGACCGCGCTCTCGGGCGGCACTCCGGCCTACGCCACGAGTGCCAACCTGCGTGACTTCGTCGGTCTGGGCACCGCGAACTGGAACGAGTCGGCGGCGTCCGGCGTCCTCCCCTTCGCGGCCGCCAACAACGCCCCGGCCATGGGCACGGTCCTCGCCGTGTACCGTCGCAACCGCGGCGCTGCGGACAGCAACGTCAACAAGAACGACTTCGCGGTTGGCTACCCCTCGCCGCGCAACACGGCGACGCCCGTGAGCTCGGGTCTGGCGGGTATCGGCATGGCCTTCCCCGCCACGGTGGAAGAGCTGCAGGTCCTGCGCCTGCTCGTGACGCCCTTCGACGGCGCCACGAACCGTCCGAGCGCCGGTCTCGCCGTCTCGGCGGACCTCACCTCGATCGGCGGCTCCGCTACGGCGGCGCTCGTCGACGACGGCACGAGCGGTGACGACCTCGCCGGCGACGGCATCTTCACGCTGGAGACGACCGTTGCCGCGGGCACGGCGACCGGCACGAAGAACCTGCCGCTGTCGTTCGTCGACGCCGCGGGCAAGACCGGTGGCGCGTTCCTGAACGTGCTCATCGTTCCGACCTCGACGCCGGACAACGACAACTGCCTCGGCGCCCAGGCGCTCACGATCGGCGTGCCGGTCTCGGGCACCTTCACCGGCGCCCTGCCGGAGTCGAACCCGACGGCGACGTCGAACACGCCGACCACCGCGGCCCACAGCACCCGTCGCGGTCTGTGGTTCTCGGTCACCGGCACGGGCAACACCATGACGGTCTCGACCTGCGCCACCACGCCGGTCACGGACTCGGTGATGGGCGTCTACATCGGTGGCTGCGACGGCCTGACGATGATCGGCGGCAACGACTCGAACGGTCCGGGCTGTACGGGGGAGAACGCCTCGATCAGCTGGTGCTCGCAGCTCGGTGCGAACTACCTGATCTGGCTCGGCACGTGGGCGACCGGTCCGCAGACGCTGCCGTACACGATCGAGCTCACCGACAGTGGCACGCCCTGCACGACGGCGCTGCCCGTGAACATCTGCACGGGCGTCGCGGGTCCGTACACGGAAGCGGAGCCGGGCTTCGGCATCGCGACCAACGACGGCTGCTTCTCGTCGCCCAACGGCTTCACGGACATCGCGACGCCGGGCTTCCCGGGCGTCACGATCCGCGGCACGGGCCGCGGCATCTCCGGTAGCCGCGACATCGACAGCTACCGCTTCCAAGCGACGGTGACGGACACGATCCAGATCGTGCTCAACACCCTCGGCACGAACGCGCAGGCCCAGCTCCAGAAGC
>JBIKYW010000119.1:0-8306 GCA_044355055.1 Planctomycetota bacterium
CCTTGGTCGCCGGTCCGCGCGAGTTCTTGGAGCGCGCTCGCCTCCAACGCAAGCGCCTCGGCGGCTGGATGCGCCAGTCGGGTCTGCTCGCTGCCGCGGGTTTGTATGCGCTGGAGCACAACGTGGAGCGTCTTGCCGAGGACCACGAGCTCGCGCGCGAGCTCGCTGCCGCGCTCGACGGCTTCGACGGCATCGAGTGTTCGCCCGGCACGGTCGAGAGCAACATCGTCATGGCGCGCATCACGCATCCCGAGCACACGCCGGAGAGCTTGATGCGTGCGCTGCGCCAGCGCGGGGTGCTCGTTCTGCCGCAAAACTCCACGACCCTTCGCTTCGTGACGCACCTCGACGTGTCGACGGAAGACGTCGCGCGCGTCGTCGTGGCCTTCGAGGAGATCCTCGGGTAGCGCCGCGCGCGACCCGCTTTGCCTTTCTTCACTTCTGTTCCGAACCACGACAACGACCTCATCGCTATGGGCATCTTCAAGGCCTACGACATCCGTGGAAAGTTCCCCAAGGAGCTCGACGCTGCGCTCGGCCGCAAGATCGGCAACGCGTTTGCGCACCTCACGAAGGCGAAGCGCCTTGCGGTGGGACGCGACATGCGCACGCACTCGCCCGAGCTGCAGGCGGCGGTGATCGAGGGCATCCGCGATGCGGGCTGCGACGTGGTGGACATGGGCCTGTGCTCGACTCCGATGGCGTACTTCGGAATCGGCTCGCAGGACGTCGACGGCGGCCTGAACGTGACCGCGAGTCACAATCCGGGCGAGTACAACGGCATGAAGCTGTGCTCGCGCGGAGCGCGTCCGATCTCGGCGGCGAACGGAATCCTCGACATCGAGCGCATGGTGGCCGCTGCTCAGCCCGCGGTTGCCGCGAAGCGCGGCGAGGTCCGCAAGGTCGAGCTGCTCGACGCCTATGCGGAGCATGTGGTTCGCTTCGCGAAGATCGAGCGGCCGCTCGTGGTCGCTGTCGACGTCGCCAACGGCATGGCGGCGTACACGCTGCCTCCGATTCTCGCGCGGCTGAAGAACGTGACGGCACACACGCTCTTCATGCAGCTCGACGGCACGTTCCCCAACCACGAGGCCAACCCGCTCAAGGAAGAGAACTTGCGCGACGTGAAGAAGCTGCTCGGTTCGACGAAGGCCGACGCAGGCATTGCGTTCGACGGCGACGCGGACCGCTGCTGTTTCGTCGATGACGCGGGGCAGACGCTCTCGGCGGACCTGATGACGGCGCTGCTCGCGCGCGAGATGCTGCGCGAGAAGCCGGGCAAGCCCGTGGTGTACGACTTGCGCTCTTCGTGGGTCGTGAAGGAGGAGATCGAGAAGGCGGGCGGCACGGCGGTGCGCGACCGCGTCGGACACTCGTTCATCAAGGCCACGATGCGCGGCAACGGCGCGATTTTTGGCGGCGAGCTCTCGGGTCACTTCTACTTCGCGGACAACTACGTGTGCGACTCGGGCGAGATCGCGTTCGTGAGCGCGCTGTCGATGCTCTCGCGAGGCACGCAGACCTTGGCGCAGCGCGCGGCCGGGCTGCGGCGCTACCACGCGAGCGGTGAGATCAACTTCCACGTCGAGGATAAGGACGGCGCGATCGCGCGGCTGCGCGAGACGTACAAGGCGGGCCGCCAAGACATGCTCGATGGCATCACCGTCGAGTTCGGGGACCTCGTGTCGCCCGACTGGTGGTGGTTCAACGTGCGCGCCTCGAACACCGAGCCGCTCTTGCGCCTCAATCTCGAGGCTCGCACGGCGGCGATCCGCGACGCCCGCAAGGCCGAGCTGGTCGGCCTCTTGGGCACGCCGGTCGACCACTGAGCTCTCCCGGGAGAGGGAAAAGCTTTCCGCATCAGCGCCCGCGTCGGCTTCCGCGTGACGGGCGCGTGGGGATGCTGGAACGTGGTTCCGGCTCCGCTAGGATCGCGGTCCGGTTGCAGGACAGCCCCCGGAGGCAGCGCCGGAGTCGGGAGCCGTTCGAGCCGATGTAGGACCGCCCGCCCATGCTCCTCCCCGCCCTCTTCGCAGCGCTCGGCGCGATGCTCCCCCCGCAGAGTGCGCGGGAGGACGCGGTCGTGCCCCAGCGGATCGAGCTGCTCTCCGTCGCGAAGTGGGAGGAGCTCGTCGCGCGGGACTCGCGCGCGAGTTTCGGGCTGCGCACGCCCTCGGCGGCTCGCGAGATCCTGGAGGATCGTGGCGCGAGCGAGGAGCGCCGCGCGGCTGCGCTGCTCGCCCTCGGCGCGGGAAAGTTCACGCAGTTCCGCGGGCGGGTGCTCGAACTCACCGCCGAGCGCTCGCTGGAGACCAAGCGCGCGGCGATCTGGGCGCTCGCGTTGTACCGCGATCCCTTGGACGTGCCGTTGCTCGTCGACTTCGCAGGGCGCAAGGCGGCCGGCGTCGCGGAAGCTGGCGTTTTCGCACTCGCTCTCCACGGCAGTCCTGCGGCGATCGCGGAGTGTCGGCGGCTCTCCGAAGAGTTCGAGGGTGGGACGAACACGGCCGCGCTGGCTGCCTTGGCCTTCCTCCGCGCTCCGCCGGAGGAGAGCGACGTGGCGCGCTCGTACCTCGAGCTGCGTTTTCAAGCGGCGCGCTGGTGCGGACTCGTCGATGGGCAAGCGTGGGAGAGCCTTCTGGTCGAGGACCTTGCGCGCAGCGCGAAGTTCTTGAGTCGCGTGGTGTACCGCACGGCCGCGCTCCTCGAGCGTCCGGGCATCGCGGATCACTTCCTCGAAGTGGTGCTCGCTGGCGCGCCGCCCGAGCGCCTGCGCGGCGTGGTCCGCGCCATTCCGGAGCAGCTCTCGCAGCTCGTCGAATCCGGGCTCTTCACACCGGCCAGCGACGAGGAGTGGCGCATCCTCGTGGACGAGATCGGCAAGCTCCGCTTCGAAGTGCGCACCGAGCCCTTGCTCCGCAAAGCTTGGAGCGTTCCGGCGGTGCGCCCACAGGTCGCAGGACTTCTCGCTCGCGCGGGGGGCACACGCTCGCTGCAGTTGCTGGAGCTCCACCTCCGCTCCGGCGATCACCGCGAGCGGGCGCTCGCGGCCGAAGCGCTGGGTGCTGCCGGCGATGCTTCGTACGTCGCGGATCTCGCGGCGATGGAATTGGATCCGGATCCGGCGGTGCGCGCGAGCGCCCTCGTCGCGCGCGTGCGACTGGGGGACGCTTCGGCGCTTCCGATGCTGCGCGAGCGCGCTGGATTGAAGAGCGACAAGCCGATGGACGTGCCCGTCGATGCTCCGGCGATGTGGGAAGCTATCGCGCGGACCGCCGACCAGACAGCGCTGCGGGTCGTCGCTGTCGAGCTACTCGGGCGCGTGCCGACGGGCGTGCGTGCGCGCATCGCATGCGAGTTGCTCGTGGGCGGGTACGAGCCCGCGCGCGACATCGTGCACGGCTATCTGGCGGCCGGCGTGTTGGAGGGGGAAGGCGCTCGGCGCGCGGTCGAGTCCCTCGCGATGCGTGCGAGCGCGGCGGATCTCGTGCTGTTTCGCCGCCTCTTCCCGCTCGGGAATCAATTGGATGTCGATGTGGAGCTCGCCTGTGCGCTCGTGCGTGCGGGCGACTCCGAGATCGTCCCGCTCTTGCGCTCGGCGCTGTGGAGCGAACCTTGGAACCGCAGCGTGCTCGCTGCCGCGCTGTGGATTTCGGTCGCGGGCATGGAGCCTCTGCGACTCGAGGTCCAGCGACCGCCGGCCGGAGCGAGTGCACGCGACCTGCGACGCGTGGGCTTTGCGCTGGGAGAGTGGGGCGGCTTGGCCGAGGTCGACTGGCTTGCTGCCCGCATCGGCCCCGCCGAACCCGCGTTGCAAGGGGCGGTCCTAGGTGCCCTCGGGGCGCGCACCCACTAGAGTCCTCCGGATCCCAAAGAACCATCGAGACACGGCAGAACACCATGTTGAGCAAGGTTGCGATGATCGGCGTACCCATGGACCTCGGCGGCGGTCGCCGCGGTGTGGACATGGGACCGAGCGCGATCCGAATCGCGGGACTGGAAGATGGCATCCGCCGTCTCGGACTGGCGTACGAGGACCGAGGCAACCTTGCCGTTCCGGCGCCGGAGTCGCGCGAGCCCCGCGATCCGCGCGCACGCTTCTTGGCGGAGATCTCGCGCGCGTGCCAGCGTCTGCGCGTCAAGGTCGAGAAGGTGCTCGAAGATGGAGCCTTCCCGCTCGTCGTCGGCGGAGATCACTCGATCGCGGTGGGCACGGTGGCTGCGATCGCTTCGTACCACCACCGCCGCAACCAGCGCATCGGCCTGATCTGGTTCGATGCGCACGGCGACATGAACACGCCCGAGACTTCTCCCTCGGGGAACATCCACGGGATGCCGTGTGCAGCGATTCTCGGGCGCGGTGCGCCGGAACTCGTCGGGCTGGGCGACGTCGTTCCCATGGTCGATCCGCGCAATGCGGTGATCGTCGGGGTGCGCGACTTGGATCAGTTCGAGCGCGAGGAGATCAAGTCGACGGGCGTCAAGGTGTTCACGATGCGCGACATCGACATGTGGGGCATGAACGAGATCATGCGCCGCGCGCTCGCGATCGCGAACGAAGGCACCACGGGCTTCCACCTCTCGTTCGACATGGACGGCACGGATCCCTCCGTCGCTCCGGGCGTCGGTACGCCGGTCGCGGGCGGGACCGACCTGCGCGAGTCGCACCTCGTCATGGAGCACGCCTTCGAGTCGGGCAAGCTGCTCGGGCTCGAGGTGACCGAGATCAATCCGATCCTCGATGAGCGCAACAAGACCGCGGAGTTTGCGGTGCAGCTCGTGCTCTCGGCCATGGGCAAGCGGATCATCTGAGAACGCGCATGATCCGCTTGATCCAGTCACTGCGCCGCCACGCTCCGCTCGTGCGCAACTTCGTCGACAAGGACCTGCGCGGGCGCTACGTCGGCTCCACGGTGGGCTTCTTCTGGTCGCTCGTCAATCCGCTGCTCTCGCTCGCGACGTACACCTTCGTGTTCAGCTTCGTGCTCGAGAGCCGCTGGAGCTCGCAGCAGCCGGTGGCGCAGGTCGTGCTGATGATGTACCTCGGGATCGTCACGTGGGGTTGCCACGCCGAGATCCTCTCGCGCTGCACCGGAACGCTCGTCGAGAACGGCAACTTGATCAAGAAGGTCGTCTTTCCGAGCGAGGTGCTGCCGAGCTACATCGCGGTGTCGGCGCTCTTCAACATGCTGATCGGGCTCGTGTTCGTGCTGCTCGGTGTGCTGGTCTTCGGATACGTGAGCCCTCTCGCGGATCCGACTCCGGCGGGCTGGACGCCCGCGCCGGGAGAGCAGCCCTTCCAGCCCCTGCGCCTCGGCGCTTCGGTCCTCTGCTTGCCCGTCTTGATGGCGCTGCACTTGGGCTTCTCGGTGGGCTTGGGATTCCTGCTCTCGACCCTCAATCTGATCGTGCGCGACGTGGGGCACTTCGCCTCCGCTTTCCTGACGATCTGGATGTTCGGGACGCCGATCTTCTACCCCGAGGCCATGGTCCGAGAGCGCGGTTTCGGCTGGGTCGTCGACGCGAACCCGATGGCATGGGTCGTCGATTCCTATCGATCCGTGCTGCTGTTCGGCGCGTGGCCCGAGTCCCTCGCTCTCGCCAAGCTGGCCTTGGTGGCGGTCGTAGCCCTTTGGGCGGGCACGCGTTTCTTCTTCAAGAACCAGCACCGCTTCGCGGACTTCCTGTAGGCACACGATGAGCGAGCAAGCAGGACACGTCGGCGGCCGCGAGGGCACGAGCGCGATCTACGCGGAGGACCTCTCCAAGTGCTACCGCATCTACAAGAAGCCGATCCACAAGCTGTGGGACGTGCTCTTTCAGTCGCGCAGCTATCAGGAGTTCTGGGCGGTTCGCAACGTCTACCTCGACATCCCGCACGGCAGCACGGTCGGAATCATCGGTGAGAACGGCGCGGGCAAGAGCTCGCTCCTCAAGCTGCTCACCGGGATCACGATTCCGTCCTCGGGCAAGGTCGAAGTGAAGGGACGCGTCGCGTCGTTGCTAGAGCTCGGCGCGGGCTTTCATCCCGAGTTCACGGGGCGCGAGAACATTCGCCTGAACTGCGCGATCTTGGGCATGACGCCCGAGGAAACCGCGGCGCGCTTCCAGAAGATCGTCGAGTTCAGCGAGCTCGGCGAGTTCATCGACCGGCCGGTCAAGACCTACAGCTCGGGCATGTACGTTCGGCTAGGCTTCTCGGTCGCGGCGAGCGTCGATCCCGACATCTTGATCATCGACGAGGCACTCTCGGTCGGCGACGAGCACTTCCGCGGCAAGTGCACGAATCGCCTCAACGAGTTCCGTGAGCAAGGCAAGACGATCGTTTTCGTCAGCCACGACATGGGCGCGGTCAAGTCCATGTGCAAGTGGGTCGTGCTCATGGATCAGGGGCGCATCTTGGAGCAGGGGACGGCCGAGCAGGTCGCCGACGCGTATTTGAAGCGCGCGAAGGCGCGTGGCAATGAGCGCATGTCGATGGTGCAGCGCGGGAAGAGCGAGTATCCGCGCTGGGGTTCGGGCGAGGTCGAGGTGCTGCACTTCGAGATGCTCGACGAGCACCGCGCCCCGACGCACGTGATCCAGACGGGGCGACCGTACTCGATCCGTATGGTGTGGAAGGCCCATCGCGAGTGCGCGAATCCCGTCTTCGGTGTCGGCTTGTATCGAACCGACGGCACCTACTTGAACGGCTCGAACCATCAGTGGCGCGAGCAGCCGATCGAGCTCCTGCGCGTGGTGCCCGGCGACGAGGGCGAGGTCGAGATCTTCGTCGATCGAATGCCGTTGCAGCACGGACAGTACTACCTGACGCTCTTCTTGTACGACCACTCGAAAGCATCCCCGACCGCCATCGATCACCGCGAGCACGTCTTCACATTCGAGGTTCTCGACGTCGATCGCGCGCAGCATGGCCTGATCGCGGTGCCGTCGCGCTGGACGCTGACGCGCCGCGGTCCCTCGGGCGAGGCGTCGCTGGAGTCGCGCGCGTGAATCCGGACGTTCTCGCGCTGCCGTTCGACCAGTACCAGCGCTATCGGCTGGTGTCGGATCTCTTGGCGCAGCTGCGCGTCGACGGCGGGACGCTGCGCGTGCTCGATGTCGGCGGTCGCACGGCCGTCTTGCGCGACTTCCTGAAGGACGCGCGGATCGACCTCGTCGATGTCGAACCGAGCGGTAGCAGCGGACTGGTCCTCGGCGACGGGAGCCGACTGCCCTTCAAGGACGGCTCCTTCGATGCCGTGTGCGCGTTCGACACCTTGGAGCATGTCCCTCCGAGCCTGCGCGAGGCGTTCGTGGCCGAGGTGCGGCGAGTTTCGCGCGGCTGGGTGGTCCTCGCCGGTCCTTACGCCCACCCGCGCGTGGCCGAGGCCGAGGCGTTGCTCCAAAAGTTCTTGGAAAGCAAGCTCGGCGAGCGCCATCGCTACCTCGACGAGCACGTGCATCACGGCTTGCCCGAGCGCGCGGCCGTCGAGGCGCAGCTCGCGCGCAGCGGAGCCCGCGTCGTGTCGATCCCGCACGGGAACCTCGACCGCTGGCTCATCCTGCAGTGCCTGTCGATGTTCATGGACTACGATCCGGCCCTGCGCCCGATCGCGCGCGATTTCCAGCGCTTCTACAACGCCGCGCTGTACGCGTCCGACCACGCGGAGCCGGTCTATCGGCACGTGGTGGTGGCCGCCATGGGCTCGGCGCCGCTGCCGCGCTCCGAGGAATTGCTCGACGCACCGATCGCGCCCGCGGGCGCGCTGCGCGCGACGTTCGACATGGCGGGCGAGCTCGTGCACTTCGATCGCGAGCGAACGTGGTGGCATGCGGTGCGCGGCGAGCTCGAGCGCACCATCGAGAACTATCGCCGCGAAAGTGCCTGGCGCAGTGAGCAGAGCGCAGCGCAAGAGGCGAATCTCGCGCGCCTGCAGAGCGAGCTTGCGCAAGCGCGAGAGCACGCGGAGAAGTTGCGTGCGGCGTACCAGTCCAGCGAAGACGGGCGCAAGTACCACGTGGCGCGCGGCGAGGACGAGCGTGCTCGCTTCTCGGCTGAGAAGGCCGCCTTGGAGGCCGAGATCGCCGCGCTTCGACGCCGACTTGGCGACACTCGCTAGCGCGCGTCGCCGAGCTCGAACACGGCCGCGCTTCCCGCGGGGATCGTCGCGGTCCAGCCCGAGCATCCTCTGGGATGAAGCCAAGTCACGCTGCGACCCTCGATCGGGCGAAGTCGTAGTGTTCGTTCCACGCGTTCAGGTTCGCGCGGCAAGGCAGCGACGAGCGTGCGCTCGCCCACGCGGCTCCACGTCCATGTCCAATCG
>JBIKYW010000120.1:0-8264 GCA_044355055.1 Planctomycetota bacterium
CGAGCCGTCGAGGTAGCCGCGCACATAGTTCGCGTCGTGGACCGCGAACACGGCCTCGAGCGGGGCCGCCTTTGCAGCGACAAGCTCGTCCTCCGCGAGCACGTGCTCGTCGATGAGCTTGCGCCGGAGCGCCGCGTACTTGTGCATCGGAAAGCGATGTCCCGACGGCAGCGGCACGGCGAAATGATCCGTGTAGAAAACGCGCATTGCTGGGAAGCGTAGCAGCAAGGTGCACCGGGGAATCGCGCCTCGTTCGAGCGCGGCGCTTTCCAAGGCTCGCCGCGCCTGTTACGAACGGGCCATGAAGCGCATCTGCGTGTTTTGTGGCGCGAATACGGGCAATTCGCCCCGCTACGCCGAGGTGGCGCGCGAGCTCGGGGGCGAGCTCGCAGCGCGCGGGATCGAGCTCGTGTACGGAGGCGGCCACGTCGGCCTGATGGGTGCCGTCGCCGACGGAACGCTCGCGGCTGGCGGGCGTGTCATCGGGGTCATCCCGCGCGCGTTGCTCGAGCGCGAGCTCGCGCACAAGGGCGCCCAGGAGATGCACGTCGTGGAGACCATGCACGAGCGCAAGGCGCTGATGGCGAAGCTCTCCGACGCTTTCGTTGCGCTGCCCGGCGGCTACGGAACGCTCGACGAGCTGTGCGAGGTCCTCACGTGGTCTCAGCTCGGCATCCACCGCAAGCCGGTCGCAATGTTCGACGTCGACGACTATTGGGCGCCGCTTGTGGCGCTGTTCGACCACGCCGTGTCGCGCGGGTTCGTGAGCGCGGAAAACCGCCGTCTCGTGCTACAGGAGAGCTCGCTTCAGCGTCTCATGGATCGACTCGCGAGCTGGCGCGCTTTCGGCGGCGAAACGTGGCTCGGGGAGCGCGATCTCTAGCCGACCGCGGCCACCCCGGAAGGGGCCGAGATGGCTACGATGCCAACCTCGAGGTCCGGCCCATGACGAACGCTCTCCGCGTGCTCCTACCGTTCATCTCCGCGCTCCTCTGCATCGCGCTCGGCGACGCCGCGCGTGCGGACGCGAGTTCGAGTTCTACGCGGGGCGAGCGAGCGCCCGCGCGCGTCAGCTACGACCGCGACGTACGCCCGATCCTCACGGACCGTTGCTTCTCCTGCCATGGTCCGGACGAGGGCAAGCGGCAGGCCAGGCTGCGGCTCGACACGTTCGAGGGCGCGACGAGCGAACGCGAAGGGCGCGTCGCGCTCAAAGTGGGGGACGCCGAGCAAAGCGAGCTGTGGCGGCGCATCACGAGCCACGACGACGCGGTGCGCATGCCGCCCCCGTCGAGCAAGAAGAAGCCGCTCGACGACGCCGAGCTCGCGCTCGTTCGGCGCTGGATCGACGACGGCGCGGAATACGAGCCGCACTGGTCGTTCGTTCCGCCGAGTCGCCCCGAGGTTCCCAAGGTCGACAGCGCGCGTTGGTCGCGCAATCCCGTCGATCGCTTCCTGAGCGCGCGCTGGGAGCGCGAGGGCGTCGTGCCCAGCGAGCGCGCGGACGACGCGACGGTGCTGCGGCGCATTTTTCTCGACCTGACGGGCCTTCCGCCGACTCCGGAGGAGCTCGACGCGTTCGCTGCGGACACTCGCACAAGCAAGCTCGAACACTGGATCGAGCGCATCTTCACCGAGGATCCCTATCGCACCCGCTACGCGGAGCGCATGGCGACGCCGTGGCTCGACGCCGCGCGCTACGCCGACACGAGCGGCATCCACATGGACGCCGGGCGCCAAATCTGGCCGTGGCGCGACTGGGTGTTGCGCGCGTACCGCGACAACATGCGCTTCGACCGGTTCGTGCTCGAGCAGCTCGCGGGTGACTTGCTCCCCAACGCCACGCTCGACCAACGAGTCGCCACGGGCTTTCACCGCAATCACGTCACGACGGACGAAGGCGGCGCGATCGACGAGGAATACAAGGTCGAGTACGCGGTCGATCGCACCGCGACCACGGGCTCGGTGTTTCTCGGCCTGACGATGGGCTGCGCGCGCTGCCACGACCACAAGTTCGATCCCGTCTCGCAGGCGGACTTCTACTCGCTGTACTCGTACTTCAACTCGAACGAAGAGCCGGGTCTTTACTCGCAGGTGCCGGACGCCAATCGCGCGTTCGAGCCTTTCATGGAAGTGCCGAGCGAGGCGGACGTGGCCGAGCGCGCGCGCCTACAAGGCGAGCTCGAAGCGGAGCGCGGACGACTCTCGGAGCGCGATCCCACGGAGGCAGCGGAATTGGCGAAGTTCCATGCGGAGCTCGCGGACGGGGGGCTCGCGTGGAGCATGCCCGAGGTCGTCGAAGCGACGTCGAGCGGCGGTGCGACGCTCGAGCGGCTCGCGGACGGCTCGGTACTCGCCAGCGGCGAAAATCCTGACAAGGACGTGTACCGACTGCGCTTGCGAACGCAGGCGCGCTCGCAGCGGTTGCTCCTCGTCGAGGCTCTCGCGCATCCGACGCTGCCCAACGGACGCGTCGGGCGCGCAGAGAACGGTAATGCCGTGTTGAGCGCGGTGCGCGCTGAGGTCGTGTCGCTCGGCGACCCTGCGCAGCGCAAGACGCTGCGCTTCGAGTGGGCTTGGGCCGACCATGAGCAGCCCAACGGCGACTTCCGCGCGGTCAACGTGCTGTCGAGCACCGACGAGCTCGGCTGGGCTCTCGACGGCCACAACCTCGGCGGTCCGCGCGCGCTCTTGCTGCTCGCCGACGAGGACTTCGGCTTCGAGGGCGGCAGCGAGCTCACGATCGAGCTCGATTCCACTTCGATCTACGAACGGCACACGCTCGGATGCGTGCGCGTTCGTACTTCGTCGATCGGCGACACGCTGGTCGGGCGGCTGCCGGTCGCGTCGAGCGGTTGGTACATGTGTGGCCCGTTCCCTGGCGAGCGCAGCGAGCTGTTCGAGCGCGTCGATGGACCCGAGTCCGCCACGGCGCTCGATCTCGTGCAGCGTTTCTCGGGCAAGGGCTGGTCGTTTGACGACGCGCGCCTCGACGGCCGGGTGAACCCGCTGCCGGACGGAGCCAACAACACCTACGTGGCAAAGCGCGTGTTCGTGCCGAGTGCGCGCGACGTCGAGCTCTCGCTCGGCAGCGACGACGGCATGCGCGTGTTCGTCGACGGTGTCGAGCTCTACAAGAATCAGATCGATCGCGCTGCGGGTGCCGATCAGGATCAGGCCAAGGCCACGCTTGCGCGAGGCACACGCAGCGTGGTGTTCAAGGTCGTGAACACGGGCGGCCAAGGCGGCTTCTACTGGCGCGAGAAGCGACGCGAAGCGGAACTCGCGGGCGAGCTCGTGGCGGCGCTCCTTCCGCAGGAAGCTCGCTGGCCCGAGCTGGATTCCCGTCTCGAAGCCCGCTGGAGGACCGACTTCTCTCCGACCTATCGCGAGCGCTCGGAGCGCGTCGCGAAGCTCGACGGCGAGCTCAAGGCTCTCGCCGCGCGCATTCCGCGCACGATGGTGATGCGCGACGCGGCGATGCCGCGCGAGACCTTCGTGCTGACCCGCGGAGCCTACGACAAGCCCGACTCGACTCGCCGCGTGGAGCGCAGCGTGCCCTCGGCGCTCGGCTCGCTGCCCTCGGGCTCGCCTGCCAACCGCATCGGCCTCGCGCAGTGGCTGCTCGCGCCGGAAAATCCGCTCGTCGCGCGCGTCGCTGTGAATCGCCTGTGGGAACTCGTGTTCGGCATCGGCATCGTGGCCAGCACCGAGGACTTCGGCCTGCAGGGTGCGTTCCCGACGCATCCGGAGCTGCTCGATTGGCTCGCGGTCGAGTTCCGCGAGAGCGGCTGGGACATCCAGCACGTGCTGCGCATTCTGCTCACCAGCGAAGCCTACGCGCAGGCCTCGCAGCGTCGGCCCGACCTAGCCGAGCTCGATCCCGACAACGCGCTCGTGGCGCGCGTCTCCCGCCGTCGCCTGCACGCCGAGGCGATCCGCGACATGGCGCTCTTCGTCTCGGGCTTGATGGTCGAGCGCTTCGGTGGCCCGTCGGTCAAGCCGTACCAACCCGACGGCCTGTGGCAGGAGGTCGCGATGCTGCAATCCAACACGCGCATCTACGAGCGCGGCAGTGGCGACGCACTCTGGCGTCGAAGCCTCTACACCTACTGGAAGCGCGCGTGTCCGCCGCCCGCGATGCTCACGTTCGACGCGCCGACGCGCGAGTTCTGCAACATTCGGCGCATCCACACGAACACGCCGCTGCAGGCGCTGGTGCTTTGGAACGACGAGCAATTTGTTGAAGCCTCGCGAGCGTTCGCCGCCCGCACGCTCGCTGAGCGCGACGGGGACGATGCGCGGCTCACCCTCGCGTATCGGCGTGTGACGGCGCAAGTGCCCGATGCCGAGACGCTCGCGCTGTTGCGTACCGCGCTCGGGGACTTCCGCGCACGCTTCTCGGCGGCGCCCGAAGATGCGCGTGCGCTCGTGGAGGTCGGTGAGTCCGCGGTCCCCGAAGGCGTCGACGTCGGCGAGCTCGCGGCGTGGACGCTCATTTGCTCGAGCCTGCTCAACTTGGACTCCGTGATCTGCAGGAACTAGCGATGAATCCGATCGAAGAACACTACCTCTCGCTCACACGTCGGCGCTTCTTCGGCAAGGCGGCGACCTCGCTCGGCGCGGGACTCGGCGCGCTGTCGCTCGGCTCGCTCCTCGGCGGGTCGCTCGCACATGGGCAGGACAACATGCTGCCGCTGCAAGGACCGCACTTCGCGCCCAAGGCGAAGCGCGTGATCTACCTGCACATGGAGGGCGGTCCGAGCCACCTCGACCTGTACGACTACAAGCCCGAGCTGCGCCGCCGCTTCAATCAGGACTTGCCCGACTCGATCCGCAAGGGGCAGCGACTCACGACGATGACGAGCGGACAGACGCGCTTTCCCATCGCACCGTCGATGTTCCGCTTCCAGCGCCGCGAGAACCGCACCGGCGGCGTCTGGCTGTCGGAGATTCTCCCGCACACGGCGACGGTGGCGAACGAGATCGCGTTCATCCACTCGATGGAGACCGAGGCGATCAACCACGAGCCCGGCATCACGTTCTTCCAGACGGGCAACCAGCAGCCCGGTCGTCCGAGCTTCGGCTCGTGGATGAGCTATGGCCTTGGCTCGGCGAATGCGAACCTGCCGACCTTCGCGGTGATGATCACGCAGGGGCAGGGCAACATGCAGGCGCTCGCCGCGCGCTTTTGGGGCTCGGGCTTTCTCCCGAGCGAGCATCAAGGCTGCAAGCTGCGCTCGAGCGGCGATCCGGTGCTCTACCTCAAGGATCCGCCGGGTGTGACGCGCCTCGATCGACGCCGCATGCTCGACTTGGTCGGCGCCCTCAACGAAAAGGAAGCGCGCGAGAGCCTCGACCCCGAGATCGACGCGCGCGTCGCGCAGGCGGAGATGGCCTACCGCATGCAGATGTCCGTGCCCGAGCTCACGGACTTCTCCGATGAGGACGAGGCGACCCTCGCGCTGTACGGCGACGACGTGCGCAAGCCCGGCACGTTCGCTGCGAACTGCCTTCTCGCGCGTCGACTTGCGGAGCGCGGCGTGCGCTTCATCCAGCTCTACATGCGCGGCTGGGATCAGCACGGCGGCTTGCCCGCGGAGATCCAGCTTCAGACGCGCGCGGTCGATCGAGCGCAGGCCGCGCTGATTAAGGACCTGCGACGCCGTGGACTGCTCGACGAAACCTTGATCCTTTGGGCCGGCGAGTTTGGACGCACCGTGTACAGCCAAGGCACGCTCACGGAGACGAACTACGGCCGCGACCACCACCCGCGCGCCTTCACCGTGTGGGCTGCGGGTGGCGGCATCGCGCCGGGCATCAGCTACGGCAAGACCGACGACTATGGCTACAACGTCGTCGAGAATCCGGTCAGTGTGCACGACCTCCATGCGACGCTCCTGCACACGCTCGGCTTCGACCATGAGCGCCTCATCTATCGCCATCAGGGCCGCGACTATCGGTTGACCGACGTCTCGGGCCGCGTGATCCCGGAGCTGCTCGCATGAGTGCGCGCTGGATCGTGCTCGCGCTGGGCGTGGCCGCTGCTTGCCAGAGCGGCGAGGTACGGGATTCGCTCGCACCTACGCGGGAGTCCGCGTACGAAGCCGTGGTCGCGCCGATCCTGCGCGAGCGCTGCATCGGCTGCCACGGTGCGGAGCGCGCGAAAGGGGGCCTGCGGCTGCACACGGCGGAAGCGATCCGCGCGGGTGGTTCCATGGGTGCGGTCGTCGTGCCTGGCAATGTCGGGGCGAGCGAGCTCGTGCGCAGGCTGCACCTCGCGCTCGACGACGACGAGCACATGCCGCCGGACGACAAGCCGCAGCTCGACGCCGCGCAGATCGCGACGCTGGAGCGCTGGATCGCGGCGGGAGCGCCCTACGAAGGCCCGGTCGACGGGCTCGTTGCGCCGCAGAAGGCGCCGGCTCCTACGAAGATGGCCGCCGCCGATCCCGCGGCGCTCTCCGCGCTGCGGAACGAGCTCGTGCACGTGCAGGCGGTGTCGCAGGGCTCGCACGCGCTCTGGATCGACTTCGCGGCGACTGCGCCGCGCACCGACGACGCGCTCGTGGAGCGGTTGCTCGCTCCGCTGAAGTCGCAGACGAGCGAGCTCGCGCTCGCACGCAGCAAGGTTGGGGGCGCGACGCTCGCGTTCTGCGGCACACTGCCCGCGCTGCGCAAGCTGGACCTGCGCGATACCAAGGTGGGGGATGCCGAACTCGCGCGTCTGGGAGCGCAGCCCGCGCTGGAGGAGCTCATCCTCGCTCGAACGTCGATCACCGATGCGTCGGTCGAGACCCTGCTGGCGCTGCCCGCGCTGCGCAGCGTGCACCTCTGGGGCTGCCAGCTCTCGCCCGACGCGCTCGCGCGGCTGCGCGCGAAGCCGACGCTGCGCGTCGACTTCGGGGACACGCCGGACACGGTGATCGCTGAGGTCGAAGAGAAGCCCAAGTTCACGAGCGAGCTGCCGAGTCCCGACCTGCCGCCCGCGGGCGATCCGAGCGTGCCGATCAATGCGAACTGCCCCGTCACGGGCTCGCCCATCAACCCCAAGTACACGCGCACGTTCGAAGGCAAGGTGATCGCGTTCTGCTGCCCGAACTGCCCCGGCGAGTTCGACACGGACCCCGCCACGTACGCGGCCAAACTGCCCTGAAACGCTGCCCTAGCGGGCGTAGGCGCGGCGCGCGAAGAGCAGCGCGAGGAACGGCAACATGTTGGCCTTGTTGGGGATCAGGCTGAAGATCCGCCACAGGCGCTTGGGGTTGAAGTAGAAGCGTCGGTAGGCGGACTTGCGCAGCGTCGTGATCGTCGACTCCGGGACGGTCGAGAGGTTGATCTGCGTCTGGTAGGGCTCGTACGCCGACCAGTCGTGGGGGAGCTGGAAGCCCGCGTTCTCGACTTGGCGGTAGAGCTCGGTGCCCTTGAACGGGATCACGCGGAAGAAGGCCGCGGTGTGGAACGACGAGCGCGCGGCCCAGTCGACGGTCGATTGCATCTCCTCCTCGGTCTCGGACGGGAAACCGAGCATGAACGCGCCGTGCACCATGACGCCCTGCTTGGCGATGAAGTCGACGATGCGCTCCACCTTGTCGATCTTCAGGTTCTTCTTCATCACCTTCTGGATGCGCGGGCTGGCGGACTCGACCGCGACCATGCAGCGGTACATTCCGGCCTGCTTCAGGAGTACGACCAGTTCCTCGTCGAGGATGTCGCCGCGGAAGCCGTTGGGGAACGTGAGCGCCAGCTTGTAGCCGCGCTCGAGGATGCCGCGCGCGATCGCCTTCGCCCGCTCCGGCTTGAAGTTGAAGATGTCGTCCATGAAGACGAGCTCCTTCACGCCGTACTTCGTGACCAAGAGATCGATCTCCGCGAGCACGTGCTCGGCCGAGCGGTCGCGGAAGGTCTTTCCGTAGCTGTTGTGGCAGTAGGTGCAGCGCCAAGGACACGCGCGCGAGCTGAACATCGTCGCGAACTCCTTGTGTGCGTAGATCACGCCGCCGCGCGGCACCTTGTGGTACTTCGCGTGGTCGATCAGGTCCCAAGCGGGGAACGGCAGAGCGTCGAGGTCCTTGGGCGCTGCGCGGTCGGGCTCGTGCACGACCTCGGCCCCGCAACGCCACGACAGTCCGAGGCAGCCCGCCCAGTCCGTGCGACGCGCGGCGACGCCGTCGAGCAGGTCGGCGAAGGTGAACTCGCCTTCTCCGCGCACGACGAAGTCGACGCTCGGATCCGCGAGCACGTCCGCCGCAGCGACGCTGGGG
>JBIKYW010000121.1:0-8240 GCA_044355055.1 Planctomycetota bacterium
CGCGGAAGGTCAGCGTCTGCAGCACCTCGTCGATGCGCTCCTTCAGCATCTCGTGGCCGGCGGCCATCACGGGGCTCTCGGCCGTCTCGTCCTCGATGAAGTCGCCGAAGTAGCTGTCGTCGGACTCGCCGATCGGACGATCGAGCGAGATCGGGTGCTTGCTGATCTTGATCACCCGCTTCGCCTCGTCGACCGAGATGCCCGTGGCCTCGGCCACTTCCTCGACCGACGGCTCGCGGCCCTTCTGCTGCACCAGCTTCTTGGTGACGTTGCGCAGCTTCGACATCGTCTCGATCATGTGGACCGGGATGCGGATCGTGCGCGCCTGATCGGCGATCGAGCGCGTGATCGCTTGGCGGATCCACCACGTGGCGTAGGTCGAGAACTTGTAGCCGCGGCGGTACTCGTACTTCTCGACGGCCTTCATCAGGCCCGTGTTGCCCTCTTGGATGAGGTCGAGGAACGAGAGCCCGCGGTTGCGGTACTTCTTCGCGATCGAGACCACGAGGCGCAGGTTGCCGCTCGACAGCTTGCGCTTGGCGTCCTCGTATTCGAGGTAGTGCAGGCGAGCCTGTTCGACGCGCCGCTTGAGCCGGTCGATCGGTTCGAGCGCCGCGGCCTCGAGCTCGAGCAGGCGCGCGGAGAGTTCCTTCACCGCATCGGCCTTCTTCGCGGCCTTGGCGGCGGCGAGCTTGCGCTCGATCGCACGCATCTCGCGATGGTGCGCGTCCATCGAGTCGATGTAGGGCTTGAACTTCTTGACTTGGAGGTGGCACTCCTCGATCAAGATCACGAGCTTGCGGCGCAGCTCCTGCACGCGCTTCAGGGCCTCGGAGCGCTCCTTGCGCGTGGTCTTCGCGTCGATGAGCGGCGCGTACTCGGCCTTGATGCGCGCGAGCAGCGTCTTGATCGTGACGATGTTCACCGGCAGGCGGCGCGCGAGGAAGTTCTTGCCCAGCGTCTCGACGATCTTGGGATCGTCGTCCGGCTTGGGATTGGGGTTGACCTTGAGCGTGCGGTCGAAGGCGAGCTCGCCGCGCTGCACCTGCTCGAGCGTGCGCAGGCCGGAGTCCATGCACAGACCGGAGCCGACGCACTTCTTGCGGAAGCGCTTGCGCGTGATCTCGATCGTCTTCGCAAGGAAGATCTCCTCGTCGCGCGTGAGCAGCGGGATCTCGCCCATCTGCGTCAGGTACATGCGCACGGGGTCGTCGATCTTCTCGGTCATCACGCCCTTTTGGAACGCGGGCTCGGGCACGCTCTCGTCGTCGCCCGTGTCGACCGCCTCCTCTTCCTTCAGGCCCGGATCGTCGTCCTCGCCGCCGAGCACGTCGCCCGCCGACGGGGTCTCCGCGTCGTCGAGGATCTCGATGCCGTGGTCTTCGAGCTGGACGAAGAGCGCGTCCATCTTCTCCGGCGGGAGGAACTGATCCTCGAGCAGACGGTTGATGTCGGAGAAGGTGAGGTAGCCCTTCTTGCGGCCTTCCTCGATGAAGAGCTTTGCTGTGTCTTCCGTTTTTTCAGACATGGTGGCCTCGGTTGAAGCTGTCCTTGAGCTGCGCCTCGAACTCGCGCAGTTGGTCGGTGGAAACGGCGACCCCCGCCGCGAGATCGCGCAGGATTTCCTCCCTGCGAATCGCGAGACAGGTCGCCAAGATCGTGTCGCTCTCCTCCTCGAAGAGGGCGCGTGCGCTGTCGGCGCTGGAGCCGTGGGCCACCAGCGCGGAGATCTGCGAGCGCGCGGGGTCGTCGCCGAGCGCGTTGAACACGTCGTCGAGCGCGAACGTCCCCAAGGTGCGCGCGTGGAGCTCGGCCAAGACCTCGAGGATGCGCCGCATGTCGCGGTCTGCCGCCCACTCCGCGTAGGAGAGGAAGTCCTTGGCCAAGGTCGGCTCGAGCAAGGCCGCAGCCGCGAGCCCGCGCAGCGCCTGCGCGAGACGCCGTTGGTGCACGCTCGGCAGCGCGGCGGGGGCCGCCGCGTCCGCACCCGCGCGCTCGGCGTCGGGACCGGCGGGCGACGAGCTCGCGGTCGAGTTGGCGCGCGTCGCTCCCGCGCGCCGCGCGCGCTCGAGCGCAGCGCGTCGCTCGGGCAAGCTCTCGTACTGCGCTCGCACGCTCTCGCTCGGAACGCCGAGCTCACGAGCGAGGACGCTCATGTGGTCGTCGCGCGCGATCGGACGCGAGAGCTTCGAGACGAGGCCGAGCACCGTGTCGAGGGCCTTGTAGCGCTCGTCACCCTCGCAGCCGCGCACCCAGCCGAGCAGGAAGTCGAACCACGGCACCGCCGCCTCGAGCTGGCGCTCGATCGGACCCGCGCCGTCGCGCACGAGCACGTCGCACGGATCCTCGTCGCCGGGGATGCGCACCACGTCGATCTTCACGTCGAGCGGCAAGAGACCACCGAGCGCGCGCACGGTGGCCTTCAGGCCCGCCGAGTCGCCATCGAACAGCAGGCTGATGCGACGCGCACCCGAACGCCGCACGAGCGCCGCGTGATACTCCGTGGTCGCGGTGCCGAGTACGGCGACCACCGTGCGCAGGCCGACTTGGTGCGCGGCCATGACGTCGGTGTAGCCCTCGACGACGATCAGGTGTCCGCTGCGGCGCACGTGGGCGAGCGCGTGATCGAGCGCGTAGAAGACGTGCCCCTTGTGGAACAGCGGCGTCTCGGGCGTGTTGACGTACTTGGGCCCCGCCTCGTCGTCGTCGGACAAGCGGCGCGCGCCAAAGCCGAGCGTGCGCCCCTTGTCGTCGCGCACGGGGAACATCACGCGTCCGCGGAAGAAGTCGTAGGGTCCGCGCTCGTTCTGACGCGCGAGTCCGAGCTCGACCAAGCGCTCCACGGGGATTTGCTGGCGCGACGTCGCCTCGACCAGCGCCCGCCCCGTCGGCGGCGAGAAGCCGATGCCGAAGGCGTTGAGCGTCTCGTCGGTGAGTCCGCGTCCGCGCAGATACGCGAGCGCCGCAGCGCCCTCGGGGCGACGCAGGAATTGCGCGTAAAAGCGTTGGGCGCGCGCCATGAGCTCGACGCGCGGCTCGGCCTCCTCGCGCCGACGCTCTTCGTCGCGACGCTGCGGCAAGGCCACGCCGCAGCGCTCGGCGAGCGTCTTGAGCGCCTCGTGGAAGTCCACGTTGTCGTGGCGCTTGATGAACTCGATCACGTCCCCGCCCGTGCCGCACGCGCCGTAGCAGTGCCAAGTCCCCCGCCGCGGATCGACCTTGAAGGAAGGCGACTTCTCCTGATGGAACGGGCAGCACGCCTGCCACAGCGCACCCGCGCGCTTGAGCTCAGGGACACGCTCGCGCACGACCTCTTCGATCGGGCTGCGGAGCTTGATCTCCTGTTTGGCGTTCTCGTAGTCGGTGAGAGACACGGGTGGCGATGCACCGGGCCGGGACGGGCTCGGAGCGCGGGGTAGAAGGCGGTCAGACCCGGGGGGAGAGCCCCGTCGGGCCGCCGTCTCGGGCGGGAGTGGGAAGGGTGGCTTGGAGCGACCTCACGCCGCCGCACGAGAAGGCCCCAGCCCGGACAGCGGTGTCCAAGGCTCGGGCGCGCGCTCGTGCCGCGTGCGGTCCGTCGAGGAAAAGTACCCCGGTTGCGGGCACGGGGTCGGAAGTCCGGACGAAGCCCCCCCGCGAGGGCAAGAAACCGCGCCGCGGCCGAAAATCCGTCACACAGAGGCCCCACAGAGAGGCCTTCAGGTCGCAGGAGTCGGGGAAAACGCTTCGCATGGGGCCGGACGAACGGGCGGGGCTCCGGCGGGCGAGCCGGAGCCAGAGGCAGCGAAACCGATGCGAGATCCCACGCCGTTTCACAGAGAAACCAGCGCTGTCGGACTCGGAATCGCGGGGACGGAGCGCCGCGCTCCCCGGGGGAGGGGTGCGGCCGAGAAGGACGGGTTGGGCAGGCGCTCGGTCGGGGTGGCAGCGGCTGCGAAGGTCGGCGCCGGACGTAGCCGGTCGGCGAAGCGTGGAGTCAGCCGGACCCCTAGAAATCCGAAGCGGGGGTGTATAGCCCCTACCCCGAACAATGCCAAGAAAAAAAGCTCAAGGAGCCGTGGTCCGACTGCGCAGCAGGGCCAGCCAAGGGCCGTGCCCTACATCCTCGGCCCGCAGCAGCGGATCGAGCCCGACGAGGGCGCAGAGTCGCTCGGCCTCCTCCCCGCTGCCGAAGTGTTCGGCCAGGCGATTGCGGATCGTTTTGCGCCGCTGGGAGAAGAGCGTGTCGAGCAGGCGATCAAGCTCCGCGAGCAAGGCCGCGCTCGGACGCTCGGACCGCAGCTCGAGCCGCAGGAGCGAGCTGTCGACCTGCGGTCGAGGCCAGAAGAGCTGCGGGCCGAGGTCGCGCAGGTGCTCGATGGCATAGAGGGCCTGCAGGCGCGCGCTGATCGCGCCGTAGGTCTTCGAGCCCGGCTCGGCGGCGAGGCGCAGCGCGAGGTCCTTCTGCAGGAGCACCGTCGCCGAGCGCGGCGGGTTGGGAAGCCGCGCGAGCGCCGCGAGGATCGGCGTGCCCGCCGAGTACGGCAGGTTCGACACGAGCTTCCAAGGCGCGCTCGGTGGCAGGGCGGCCAAGAGCTCGGGTGCGAGCGCATGCTTGCCCTCGAGCGCGTCGCGCACGATCCACTGCACGTGCTCCTCGCCCAGAAACTCACGCGAGAACTGCGCGAGCCGCTCGTCGATCTCGACCGCGATCACCTTCGCACCCGCGGCGAGCAACTGGGCCGTGAGGACGCCGGCGCCCGGCCCGACTTCCAAGATGAGCTCGCCGGGCTCGACGCGCGCATCGCGCACGATGGCTCGCAGCATGTTCTCGTCGACGAGGAAGTTCTGCCCGAGCGTGCGCGAGGGCTCGAAGCCCGCCATCTCCAGCGCAGCCTTGATCTCGCTCCAGCGCGCGCGGCGCGGAGTCTCGTGCTCGCGGCCCGCGGTCATCGCGACGCTCCCGCGATCAGGTGCGCGAGCGCCGGAGATGCTCCGGGCCGCTGGGAAAGTGCCTCGAGAAAAGCGCGGGCGCGCACGCCCCAGCGGTGACCGAGCGCTTCGAAGCGGCGCGCGGCCGCGCGTTCCGGTCGCTCCGAAGGCAGCTCCGCGAGCAGGTATTCGGCCGCGTCGACGACGCAGCGCAGCCCGACGTCGTCGGCGCGACTCTCGCGCGAGAGCGCGCGCGCGAAGAGCTCGCTCTGTCCCTCGCTCCAGCGCGGGTCGAACACCGGACGCGAGCGATTGTGAAAGCTGCCTCCGAGCACCGAGACGCGCTCGTCCCCCGCCATGCTCTCGCGCTCCGGCGCGAGATCCGCGCACCACTCGGCGACATTCCCCACGAGATCGTAGACGCGCTGCGGCGAACGTCCGGCTTCGAACGTGCCGACGGCGACCGCGCGATCGAGTCCGAGCTCCAAGGTGTTCGCCACGCTGCGCTGATCGGTCGCGCCCCACGGGAATGGCAGGGCCTGCGGCCCACACGCGATGTACAGCCACTCCCCGACGCTCGGCAGCCGCATCCGCACGCTGCGCGCGAAGGCCTCCGCCTCGATCTGGTTCACGAAGCTCGCGGGCCATTCGCCCGAGTCCGCGCTCCACTGCGAGGTGTGTGCGACGAGCTCCGGCGCCGCGCTCGAGCCGAGCGAACGCTGGAACGCGAGCCACTCGGCGCGCGTGACCTCGTAGCTGTCGACGAGCAACGGCTCGCGCACGTCGAAGCTCACCATGCCCCGGCCCGAGAGCGGCAGCGAGACTTGCCCGGCCGGGACGAACGAGAGTCGCTCGATGCGGCCGAGCGAGAGCTCTTCGGTGGCGGCGGGAGCGCACGCCGCGCACGGAAGCGCGAGGAGCAGCGCCAGCCCGAGGGCCCGCGCTGCTCCCGCTTGGCGCGCGTCGCTGCGCCTACTGCTTCGTGGTGTTGCCGGTGCTTTCCGCATCGCTCACGAAGATATCCACGCGACGGTTCTTCTGCTTGTTCTCGGTCGAGTCGTTCGGCACGACCGGGTCCGACGAGCCGAAGCCCATCACGACCACGCTCTTCTCGTCGAGCTTGCCGCTCGAGCCCAAGAACGAACCCACCGAGACGGCGCGCTCGGCGGAGAGCTGCAGGTTGCCGAGCGGGAACTTGGCCTTCGTCTCGGGCTTGGCGATCGGCGTGCTGTCGGTGTGGCCGCGCACGTAGACCTTGCCGAAGGGACGGCTCTTGATGTCTTCACAGATCTCGGCGAGCACCTTCTTGCCGTCTTCGCTCAGCTCGGCCGAACCGAGGCCGAAGACGATCGAGTCCTTCATGCGATAGACGTAGCCACCGTCGACGGCGAACTTCGTCACATCGCCGGGGTTGCCGCCGATCTCGGCGAGAATCTTGCGCAGGTTCTGCAGGCGCGCATCGACCGCCTCGGCGGAGAAGCCCGCTTCCGCGAGGCTCTTCTCGCTCGCGTCGAGCTGCGCGCGCAGGCGACGGTTCTCGTCTTCGAGATCCGACACGCGGCGCTCGGCCTCGATCGTCTTGGACTGGTAGTGCTTGGCGGAGAGCTGCGTGTCGTTGTAACGCTCCTGCGCGACGCACGAGGCGAGCGAGAGGAACGTGGCGGCAACGAACGCGGCCTTATGGAACGAGGTGACAGAGGTGTGCTTCATGGACAGGTGATCCCGTTCGACTGCGATGCGCGCGATGCGCGACCGTCCGACGCCCCCCGCCCGAGGTCGGGCGCGCGAAAAGGAGCGCGGCGCGATGCGCGCGCGGATCGCTCGGCCTGAGCGCGAGCTCGTGACCGAACGGGTCAGAGCCTAGCGGTGGGAAATGAAAATTCGAAGCGCGTGAAATCCCAAAAAGCAGCGCGCCCCGCGGCTTCGTGCGTCGAAGCCGCGGGGCGCGCGTGGAACTCGCGTGGGGCGCAGCGGCCTAGTTGAACCAGCTCGCGACGGTCTTGGCGAAGGCGTTGGGGTAGCCCGACTGGAGCGAGAGCGCGAGCGGAATCGAAGCGACGAGCAGGCCGCCGGTGGCGCACATGAGCGCGATCGCGAGGCCGCCCTCGAAGGGCTCCTTCTCCTCGCGCACGGGCACGTACTCCTCGACCTCTTCCTCCGCCTCCTCGGCGACCCCGGCGGGAGCCTCCTCCTCGAGGATGGTGTCCGCCTCGGAGATCTCCTCGGTCGCCATTCCGGCGTCGAGCTCGGTGTCGTCCTCGAAGACGATCTCCTCGGTGGCCTGACCGACGTCGACGACCTCGCCGCCCTGCAGCTCGGCGCGCAGGTTCTCGACGTCGGACTTGCGCAGCTTGACGACCTCACCCTCGCGGATGGCGCGGATCTCGCCTTCGCTGACGAGGCGCTTGAGCTCCTCCTCCTTGAGGCGCAGCTCTCGCAGGGCTTCGTCGAAGCTGTAGAACTCCTTCTCGGCCACGGGATTCTCCTGTACTTGCGTTGTCTGTCGGTTGTCGGGGGGTGTGGGACGGCCCCGCGCGGGCGCGCGGGGGCCGGGAACGAGCGGGCTACTGACCGCGGGGCTTCTCCGCGGGCAGCTGCAGGAGCCCCTTCTCGGCGAAGAGCTTCTCGAGCTCGCCGTAGGGGTACTCGGACTTGTCGTTGTAGCCGTTGAGCTCCATGTCGAGCTCGATGCGGCGCGCGCCGACCAAGCGGACGCCTTGGTAGGAGCCCGTCGAGGCGGCGGCGTAGACCGCGAGGCGCATCTTCTCCGTGTCGACGAGGTACAGGACCGACGCACCGGTGATGTCCGTGCCGGTCACGGCGACCATGCGCCCGTTGGAGTCCGCCGTCGAGCCCCCCGAGATCATCGGGATGGCCTGCGTGGGACTGGGAGCGGGCGGAGGCGGCGTGCCGCCTCCTTGGGGCGCCGTACGAGACCAACCCACGGCCGCGAAGCCCAGCGCGCCGGCGGCGAGCAGGGTCAGCGGGGAGGGCGGCGTCTTGAGCCAGTCGGAGAGGCGAGGATGCATCGCAGGGGCGGGCGCGCGGCCCGCGGACGGTTCTATACCGGTCGCGCAGGATAGTTCCCCCGCGGCCCGACGAAAAGACCTCACCAGCGGGAGAGCTCGCCGGTGACCTCTTCGACCACGTCCTTCAGGGTCACCCAGCCCAAGGGGCGCTGGGGCGAGCCCACCAAGGCCGCCCGCTGGCCGCTCTGGCGCAGACGCGCGAGCGCGCGGTCGAGCGGGGTGGCCGGATCGAGCGCCAGCAGCGGACGGATCAGGGGCTGGAGCTCACTCCCGCGGGGCAGGGCGAGGAACTCGAGCTGG